>JARRQF010000131.1:0-15574 GCA_037382065.1 Candidatus Thiodiazotropha sp.
CCAAAGAGTTTGAACTTCTTAAGTGTCTTATCCACAACAGAGGTGTACCGTTGACGAGAGAGGATCTGCTAGAAGAGGTTTGGGGGATGGATTGCTCGACCACAACTCGAACGGTTGATAACCACATTCTCAAGCTACGAAAGAAACTCGAAGATATTCCTGACGTACCGCGCTATTTCTTGACCATTTACGGAGTGGGATACAAATTCATTGGATAGTGAAATCATGTGGATAATTATTATAGCTCCGTGTAATTAACAAGCCTGAGTTATTAACCAGACAGCGTGGTCCAGCGGGTGACAAGGGCGATCGAGCAATTTCTCAGTAAAATTAGCCAATTAGTCACCGAATGGAGCGGTCAACTGATTTTTAGGTTCTAGCACATCTCTTTTCCCTAGCCGATAGCTGATAGGAAAAAGAAGTAATGTCATTGCAAAGAGATTTTAAGTATCGATACTGGCCGATTCTATTAGCTGACAAACAGGAGTCGTCATGTCAAATTCCCATTGCACCCTTTCTCATGCTGAAATTGAAAACCTATTGCGCGAAGATGCCCCCTACGGTGATCTCACAGTGGCCGCGTTGGGTATAGGCCCACGGCCTGGTCGCATTCTATTTTATAGCCGAGACCCCATGCAGGTGTGCGGTACTGAAGAGGCCGTGCGACTCTTCGAGCTGGTTGGTGCTCGAGCCGAGTTGCATACTGCCAGTGGTCTGGCGGTTGAGCCAGAACAGTTGCTGCTCAGCGCGGAGGGTTCGACAGATAGTCTATTCCGTGCCTGGAAGGTGGCGCAAAGCCTGATCGAATCTGTCTCTGGCGTGAGTACCTTGGCCAGACGCATTGTGCAGCTAGCCGGTGCAGCCCGGGTAGCCTGTACCCGCAAGCATATGCCAGGTCAGAAGGTGATGATGGTAAAAGCGGTGGAATCTGGCGGTGCCTGTATGCACCGCCTGGGCCTCTCTGAGAGCATCATGGTTACGGCAGAGCACCGAGCCTTCCTCCTTGACGATGAGTCGGCAGGCTATCTTGGCACCTTGCAAGGCGCCTATCCAGAAAAGAAGATCATCGTGGAGGTAGATACCCTGGAGTCGGCCCTGGCATTGGTGAGACAAGGCTGTCAAGTGATACAACTGGAGAAGTTATCGCCCGAACAGGTGGCGCAAGTAGCAGCAGCCGTCCATAGCGACGCGCCAGTTGGTCAGCGTCCAGTAATCGCTGCCGCAGGTGGCATCGGCCCTGACAATGCGGCCGAGTATGCCGCAGCCGGCGCGGATGTATTGGTTACCTCCGCACCCTATTTTGCAAAACCTCGGGATGTGCAAGTGAGATTCGAGTCGAATTAGATGTCAAGTGAACTATCCTTAACGTCTAATGTACGATTGCGGTAGGCATAGTACGTAGATGCAGCGAGCTTTGCGAGGCATATCAATGATGGTTCCGAATTGCCTTCCTGTCTCTATAACTGATGTGATTCGCGTAGCTCGCTGCATCCTACGGTGAAAATGGATCAGTGTCTATTGACACTGATCCCTTATGACCAGAAGAGCAACGTTTAGCAAAATTCCTCCTTTTAATCATTCTATTAAAAGCGGTTTATTCCATACCGCTAGTCCAGTACATGGCAAGGCGATTCTTACTGTTTACCTTCACACCTATGGGTGTGAAGTACGGTGTAGCATAGCAATGGCAAGCGCTACCGCCCTAATGCAGGGAATATCCTGCGATTAATTTCAAGCCTCATTATTTCTGGGTGTTTAACTCTGATAATTATCAATGCTGAATCAATACTAACAAAGATATCTTGCGTATGAAGAGCAAATTTGGCACTTCATATCCTGGTGGATTACGTGGTTAGCACAAGACTTTAATGAATGAGCCATCCCGTGTCGTACTCTGCACTAGAGTGCCCTATCATCCACTAGTACCTAATTAATTGGAGGCAAGATGATCGCAATACCAGCACGAATCAGAAACGATGAGGTGTTATTAACTACAATTTTTGGTAGAAGTGAGAATATCGCTTTTATCGATGATCAAGGGCGCATAGAAGTTAAGCAAAACAAATTACAGGGTGGGGTTGATTTTGCCGCATGGCTTATCGATCAAGGCGTGAACACAGTGGTGATGCGAAACATGGGTGCAAACCCATACCTTGTTCTGCAAAAGAGTGGCGTCAAAGTCTTCGTTACCACGAAAAACAGAGCACCAATTAAGGAAATTGTGGACGATCTCCATAATGGAAAACTGGTCGAAGTGACACCGAATAATATGGCCAACTATCTGAAAGCTGGGCAACATCGCCACGAGCATGACCATGACCATGAGCATGGCCATAAACATAGTCACGACTAGTGTCTGCCGGACTTGGAGGGTCTCTTGAGTAATACTTAACCCAGGCTCGACGCCCTTCACCGGGTAAGATAGCCGCCTATTTCATTACCCACCTAACGTCTCTACGCGTAGAAGTTACAGGAAGATTATCGGGCTTTGGTGGTCGACACCACCTCGACCCCTTCTATTCGCCTACAAAGATTCGTTTTTGCTTAGGGGCCCGGCTTCCTTCAGATCCCTCATTGGTGCCTGTGCGGCTCCTTCCCTGGAGTTCCATCCTCCTTGAACCTAAAAAGATCAGTTGGGCAGCGTGAAGCGTGCGCTTATGGTGGTGCAGGGCAAGGGTCGCTCCTGCACATCCATGTGCCCGCAACACGGGTGCATCCATGCACGGCGCGCAACGACGCGGAATAGCCCGCTATTCCAAAGAGTTGCAACGCCGCCATGTGCCGCCACAAGCGTGCTATTCATGCTGTAGCGTGATTCACCCAGTAGTGTGACCATAACCATCGAAGCTATTTTCTTCAAAAGATATAAGCTGCGCTTACGCTATTTTATATCCCCCTCACCCTGGCCCTCTCCCGCAAGGGGAGAGGGGATGTGGGGTTCAAACCCTGGGGGAACAAGCCATTGGGTGCCACACATAAGCTGATGTTTACAATGCGCTCGAAAAGTACACTCCCTCTCCCCTTGGAGGGTGTCGCAAACGTCGTAAGGTAGGTTCCTGCCCCACCATTAAGGGATAAAATGTGTAAGAACTTGCGCTCTTTTTTCAGCCTACCTATTGCCTGATATCCTATTCCATTTAATAACTCATAAAGTACCTGGCAAAGCTTTAATAAGTATGCACATGCCAAGAGACAAGAAAATCTAGCATCGTGCGTCCCTTCTCCCCCCGGGAGAAGGACAGGATGAGGGGATAGAAAACCAATCAGACATACGAAATATCTTTCCCAACTACGTAGGTTGCGGGTCAGGGAAATCACACTACGTTGCTCTTATGGGACCAGTCGAAATACCCACACAATCTTAGAAAGCGGCAGGCATTCGCATGACACATTTCATAATAGTGGTGTAAGCTGCGCTTACGCTATTTTATATTCCCCTCACCCTGGCCCTCTCCCGCAAGGGGAGAGGGAGTCTACTTTTCGAGCGCATCATAAACATCAGCTTGCTTTGTCATTCAATATGTTATGCATCAGATTTTTCTGAATTTGAACTCCGAAACTTGAGTTATTACTTTCACCTCATCAGGATCATCTACCAGCTTAAGGTTGGTTCCGGGATGTCCTCTTTGAGCATCTAGTTTTTTATCGCTCTGTAGGTGCAGTTGCAGACTGATTACCTTTTGCTTTACTACCAGGAGAGGAGGAGATTGTACGAGTTATGATATAAGGAGGTCTCTGTTTCACTTCACGATATATTTCAGCAATGTATTCACCGATCAGGCCTAACCCAAAAAGAATCAAGCTGCCCATACCCAGAATCAGCAGAATAACGGTTGGAAACCCCGCTTCGGCCAACCCCATCCACTTGTGCCATAGGGTCTGAATGGTCAAGGCAAAACTAAATATTAGACCCAGTACACCTATCCATGTAACAACCCTGAGTGGCAGGGAAGAGAAACTAATGATAGTTGTTCTAGCTAATGCCAGTAATTTCCGTATACCCCATCCGCTGTTTCCAGTTTCCCTAACCGGAGGGCTAAACTCGATCGCGATAGAATCGTATCCCATCCAACTGGTTAAGCCTCGGAAATAGCGGCCTACTTCCGGTAAGTTAATATAGTGGTCGATAACGCACCGATCGAGAAGTTTGAAATCAGTTGCGCCGCGTAAATCAAGTTCACTCGAGAGCTTAAAAATACGATAGTACAGCTTGGCTCCAAGCCGTTTTACTAATGATTCGTCCTGACGAGTATGTTTTACCCCCTCAACAATGGGAATTTTTCCCTTATCCCATAGTTCTAGCATTCTTGGTATCAACATGGGTGGGTGCTGTAGATCAGCGTCAAGAACGATGGCGGCCCGTCCGGCAGCTAGTCGTAAACCAGCTAAGATAGCGGCCTCTTTGCCAAAGTTTCGGCTCAACTGAATAGCAGTCAATGTAATCGTACTTTTGTTTGATTGTAGAAGATCTACTATAAGTTGCCATGAGTCGTCAAAAGAACCGTCATCCACCATTATCACTTCAAATTCGAAGCTACAACCTGCCAATATTTCCGTGATAGCTTGCCAAAACCGATCTAGCCCGGTCTGCTCGTTGTAGATTGGAACAATTAGTGTGATAAGCATGAGGGTTCTCCAACTTAAGAGGGGAAAATTAGCCGTTTCATTGTAGTGTAATTAATGCTTATTAGGATAATTTCCGTACCCAATTTTGCTAGTACAGGATTGAGCCCTATGACCTCGGCAAGCAGCAGAATACAACCTATGCTTAGTAGATATGTGAAACACCAGAGAAAAAGATAACCAGCAATCTGTTTACTGAGTTCGCATTTATTAAAGCTATTACTATTGTAAACAAATAGCTTATGGCCCAAAAAAGCAACTATAGCTCCAACTATTCTTGCCGTAGTTTGAGCCCAAACGATACCGATTATGCTATGAAATAAGACAAATGTTCCAAAATCAACTACCCAGCTTGTGGCACCTACGATTAAATAACGTGAAAACTGTACAGAGGCAGCTTTTTCAAATAGTACGCGGGGTAAATTAAGCTTCATTGAAAGAATCTAAGGAATTCAGTGCAGCCATTATGATCGGGGCCCTGTATTAATTGCAATGGCGTCAGCATAGACCGTACCAGCAGACAGATGCCTGATTCAGATAATGCGGCTGATTTAGGATCATGATAGATCAAATTCAGACTAAATCGATGCCTCTGTTTATCGAAGGCGTTTGCATCAATGGCCTCTGAAATAAGTTTCGTCTGTTCTGGTTTAATGGGTGTTACCACCAAAAACTGCTGCTCTATATCTTCAACTGGTGAATTCGTCCATCCTGTGACATAAAGGCTGTTACCCTTCACTTTAAATGTGTCGATCTTTCCATCGCCATATTCAAACAGTGGCGGAAAGGGTGGTTTGAGTTTAAACACAAGAATCTCAGGTTTTCGAGTTTTATTAGAGCTACTGTTATCGCTTTTCCTATCCCTGGCTTCACGTATACAATTGCATGTACTGTCATATTGCACGACAGAAAATTTTGCCTTTTTGAGATTCGGTATGTAATCTCTATGGGTAAGTATACCTACTCTTTGCAATTTGATGTTATTCGTTCTTGCCAGTGCATTTCTGGCACCGTTCAGAACGGTATCTTGGTAATAGGCATTCTTATTACCTGACAGAAACACCATATTGTCTGCCTGGGAAGTAAAAAAGCGATATGTGGTATCGAACTCTTTAAACATCGGCTGAATTTTATTACGCACTTGGTGAGCATAAAGGGCGACAGAAATAATTACAAGTAAGCCGAGGCTTGTGCGATACGGGTATTTATATGACGGAAGGTTGGATATCAAGACAATAAACATGATAGAAACAAGCCACCATGGAAGAAAGAGATAACGATCTGGCTGCGTAATCCCAGGGAATTTCAGCAATGGTATTAAAGGCAGTATCACAGTGACTCCAACGACTGCCATTAGAGAGAGGTTAAGTTTTCGCCTCCATAGTGAATACCCAAGTAATAAAATAAATACTGCAATAGCAATAAATCCTAAAAATGTAGAGCCAAAAAGCAACTGAGGGATTTGACTAAGCTGCTGGACGGATTTCAAGAATGTAACTTCAATTCCGCCAGAGTCATATCCGCCAATAAAACTACCCAATACAAAATAACGCCATATTGCATAGCAGGCCGTCCAGATAAACATAGGTGTAATATGCTGGAGTCGTACGACAAGCGAACCTCTTTGAATAAATAGCAGGGTAATTGGTAGTGGGACATAAATCTCTTTGCATGTAGTGGCCGCTACATAAAATAGTGTAGCCAGTATAAGATGCCACCAGCTCTTATTATCGAAACTTCGAACATAGAAATAGACAGACAGCAGGGTAAATAGAAGCCCCATTATATAGTGACCTACCATAAGCTGCTGAGAAACGATCAGAGAGGGGGCTCCTATCAAAAAAAGCACAGCACCTGATAATGCAAAACGAGAGGGAAGCCAGATGCGCAATAATAGAAATGTGGTAATCGCGCAACCAGACATGACTGTCAGGTGCTGGACATAGAAATCCCTGGGTGAAAATCCGAACAGCCAGAGATCTATATCAAATAAAAATGGATTGAATGGTGTGAGATTATACAACGAGTAGCCACGAGTAATGGCTGGCGTAAAAAAATAATCAAACGGAGAAAATCTACTGGCGTAATCTAGGAGCCAGCCATCGTCGAAGCGCCAAAATCCCGAAAGAGCGCTTTGATTTATCAAAAAAGTAACAGCTATCAATGCGATAATCGATACCGATGTTACTGCATGAGGGTATCGTATAGATAATGCCCAATTATAGGCGCCTCTTATGGAATAGATCATCCTTTTGGTATTGATTGTCATGGTTTAGAGGTGCCCTTTCTGGCCTGTTCCTGCTCTATGCCACTAACCAGCAAGGAGAGCAAAGATGACTATTTTATGTAAAGCGATCATCAGTACCTGGTACATCCATTCATGTTCACTTATCCAGACTACGCAGGCATTCAATCTCGAAGGTTAAAATCACATTGGGGCCGATATCTCTACCGGTGCCCTGTTTGCCGTAGGCCAACTCAGGTAGCATAATAACTTTCCATTTTGCACCTGGCTTTATATGTGAAATCACCTTACCGAACCTAAAGACAACGCCATTGAGACTGAATTAAGTCGGCTTGCCTCATTTGTATTAATCGTTGCATAAGTTCTCGTATTAGTTTAGCTCTTAGTCAGCCAGGCACCTTGCCAATATATCACATTTCAGGATATCCATCATTTTTAGCTAACACTATCACGAGTTATTGTTAAGAAAAACATGGATTACAAATAAGCTAAGGAGATGGCTAGGAGGATATCTCGCAAGAAATAGATCTGTTGTGAAGAGCCCCCTTATTCAGGGCAATTGCACTACGTTGATCTTATAGGACTCGTTGAGATACCCACTCAATCTCAGAAAGCGGCAGGCATTCGCATGACACATTTCATGATCGTGATGTAAGCTGCGCTTACGGTATTTTATACCCCCCTGACCCTCTCCCCTTGGAGGATGTTGTAAAAGCATGCTGCGATGCTCACAAAAACTGGCAGGCCTGAAACTCGCTGCGCTTCTCGCTCGCGCTAAACCTAAAAAAATTAGTTGACCGCTCCATTCTAATAACGGATTTCTGATTTTAAAGAAAATAACTTCCAGTAATTGTAATATGAGTGAGGCATACATAGGGGCAATCAAAATGCCTTTTCAGATTTACATTTGCATCAAAAAATTTATGGAGAATATAAAGGCAATGGCATGTCGATCCGCAACCTATTATTCGGCATTTTTTAATACTTGACTCAAGCTATTCCGTCTGAATCATGGTCACCTCCTTCTCGCCTGCTTCCACTAGCCAGTGTTCATCCGCCTGCTCTTCTCCCTTCAGGGTGATTCTCCACTGCCCTTGCTCCAAATTCTTGATCTCAATATTGTGGTCATTCAAATTGGCTCCATCATTACGGAGCATGATCGCTTTCAATAACTGAAACTCCCCTTCCCGATCAAAGTAGAAGAATAATGTGTGTGGACCGAACCCAAAGGAAGTCTCAAAGCGGATCTCAAGTGATCCGTTGGCCATTGCAACGCTTTTCCAATGCACCCCCTCCTTCGAGGCTGCACAGCCGATTACCATGCACATAATAATGATTAGGTAGTGAATTCGGGAAACTAGAACGGCTTTTTTTATATTGGTAGTCATCAATGCTCCGTATAATCTGACAATGAATGAACTGTCTAGAGGTTCTTCGTAGGCGATTGTAGCGCTGCGTATACAACACCATATGAAAACAATAAATAATTAGCAGAATAGAGCCGTCAAATAACTTATATATCCTGCCGCCAGATATCTGCCTTGATAGGCGTGGATATTGCAGTTATACCTCTTATACTTGAATCACCCATTAATTCAACTACATTTAAAAAATGACGTAGGATTTTAAATACGCCCTTTGCAGTTGTATAGATTATCAAATAGTCTACTTTTTAATGAAAGGCGTTATTAACCCGCCACCTTAACAGGTAGGTTCAGCCGAAGTGTAACGGAATACACGAGATTCGGTTTACCAAGATCGCAATCACTGAGCTTCGATAAACACCCTCTATCACTTGTAGATTTTATGAAAAGATCACCCCGGTTTCTTGTGCTTCCTTTAACGCTCACTCTTCAAAGCTCATTGGCAGCCAACATGATCAATGACGGAGGTTTTGAAACGGGTATCCTGCAATGGAGCAGTAGCAATGCCACATTATCCATCACACCGCTCGCTGCAGAAACTGGCCAGTATGGATTGCTCGTAGATTCCGCCTATGACTGGTGTCCCTACGGTGCCGTGTATACCTTGGACAACAATGCCCTACAGGCAGACACCCTGTACGAGTTTGGCGCCCGTAGCCGTTTGAATGATGGAGAAAGTGGCGAAGCTGGACTGTGGATGGGCATGACCATTAATGGTGCCGATCCGGTATGGCTAGATGGCGACCAGTCCAGCTACGATGCCAGAGTCTATCCGAATCGCTGGACTACTCTGTACGGCGTATACAAAACAAACTTCGATGCTAGCGATACCGTGTCCCTCTGCATCAGCGGCGCGAATGGTAAAACCGTCAATCTCGATAACGCTTTTGCCCGCCCCCTAACAACCGCAGAAGTTGGCTACCAACCGCCTATTATCTTGAATAGCGACGATCTCGTACATGCAGACGGTAATCGATTAGTGCTTGGCCCGAACAACGATACATTCATCCTAAAAGGGGTTAATGTTTATCAATACGACCCTGGCGAAAATGACCCATCGGCCCACGATAGCTTCAGCTACAAGAATGCGAAAGCTGACTCTTACCAGGAGATCGGCGAGCTTGGTTTTAATAGCGTTCGCCTGATGCTTGCCTATTCCATTTTCGAAGATAACGACAATCCAGGTGTATACAAAGACGAGGGTTGGGCCATTATCGATCGACATATCCAATGGGCCAAGACGAGTGGGCTGAGGCTCATTCTGGATATGCATGTTCCACGCTTAGAGAATCTCTGGGTAGCCATCGCCCAGCGCTATCGCAATGAAACCACTATCCTGGCCTACGACCTCATCAACGAACCATGGGTCGATAATTGGTTCACCTATGCCCAAAACCTGATCGATAAAATCCGCGTCGTCGATCCAAACCACCTGATTGATGTGGAAGTCTCATTCCATCCACAGGATACCGGCATGTATCCATTGGCGGACAGTAATATTCTCTACGATGTCCACTGGTATGAGCCCTGGTCTTGGGCTGGTTCGCACACCAACAACATGCCATACACGGGTGATCTAGAGTCTTTCAAGCAGGACTTACGTGAAGGTGAAGGACTGAGCAACTTCTATGATCCGGCCACTGATCATTTCACTGTGCCCTTCAATATTGGCGAATACGGTGTTGTATTCGAAAAATACGAACTGGCAGGGGTCAACGGACTGCAATGGTTGCAGGATGCCAATGATGCTTTCGACCACTTCGGTATCAGCCGTCAACTCTTTGCCTACAATGAAACCAACTTTGGTATCTACCGAGGTTGGAATAGCTACCCCGGTGAACACACTACCACCACAGAGCCTTTGCTCTTGGCGCTGCCTGCAATCAATGGTAGTACGACTCCCCCGCCAGGAGAGGAGACCGATCTGGCCATTACACTCAGTCATACCCCGGCCAGTGCGAGTGTCGGTGAAACGGTGAGCTTTAATCTGCAAATAAGCAATCTGGGTACAGTCACCACGGATGCACAGGCAGAACTCAGCCTACTCAGCAGTATGCAAATCCAATCCATCGAGAGCGGATGTGTGGTGCAAGCAGGCAACCTCAATTGCAGCCAGGCGGGCCTGGCACCCGGTGCAAGCCAAAACTGGAGCATCCACATCAGCTTCGACAGTGCTGGCGACTGGCAAACCCTGGCCCGGGTCTATTCGAGCAGCTTGGTGGATAACAATGCCAGCAATGACCAAGCCCTCGATGTCGTCACCGTAAATGACCCGCTCACAATCACGGATCTCGTTCTTGAAACCTGGGTACCTGACGACAGTGAGCTGACCGTTAACGAGTTATTGGGCGTCAATCTAACCATTGACAATGCTGGAGATGAAGCAGCTACAGATGTTCGTTTCACCCTACCTCTGCCCACCGGCATTGAGTGGGACTCAGGCGCCGCAGAGTGTGCACAATCCACTACCGAATTAATTTGTGACTTCGGTAACCTTGAAGCTTGGGGCCATATCAACCGCCACCTCTACCTGCGACCCACCAGTATCGGCACCTTCACTCTGAGCGGCAACGTGCAGACGAGTACGGGGGATGCAAATCCGAGTAACAATGCGGCCTCACTGACAATACAAGTTAATGATCCTCCACCCGCAGGTGTCAGCACAGACATGCGCTTGAGCGTGTACAAGATCACCTCCCGCAAGCCCCGTGTAGGAGCTGCTTTGGGCTTCAAATACAAGTTGATCAACAGAGGTGATGAGGTGGCCGAAAACGTCCGGTTTACGATGCCAATACCGGCCGACTTCAGTTGGGTTTCGGGGCCGTCTGAATGCAATTCTAACGGTTTAGAGCTGGTTTGCAGCTACGGCGATCTGAATCCAGGTACCTCCCGTACCCGTTACCTCTACTTGCGGCCCAGCACAGCGGGTGGGGTTACAGTGACTGGCTCGGTCGTCTCGGATACCGAGGACAACAATCCCGCTAACGACGCTATTACGCTGAATTTTACGGTGCAGTAGAAACCGAGAGTTGAGGTGGCTTTGGCGATTGAGGAGCCCCTCAACCATGATCTTCCTCGCCTATTCCAGCAATTACGCCTTGTATGCTTTTTAGCATTTGGCGCACTACAAACCTACCCCTATCGTTGCTCGGCATCTTGCCGGAATAAAACTTTCAAAAACCGAACAATGGGCGTTTTTACTAATGCTGATTAACGTTTTCTTCGTTGGATAAATGATGGATGTCTCTGTTCTTGTCTGTTCTTCCTGTTCTTAGGTTGCCAGATAGTCAGTTTTAATGCAGAATTTAGATCGGTGCCTCAACTAGTGTGGTGCTTCATACAAATTGACGATGATAGCGTGACGCTAAGCGGTTAGCCGCTAGGCGCGTGCCGCCGGAAATGGCTTCTCCCTTTCCAAGGCGCGCAACAACGCGGATGGCCGCTTAGCGTCTCGCCCGAAGGGAAGCCTGCCAGGCCAGGATACTGCGTTGCAATGCTTGAAAAGGGCGAGCCATTCCCTGCGCATTGCGCCTTGTCTCCTGGCCTGAGCAGAATTGGTTTATTCTTCCTTCCTTCTTTATTTATAGTCCAACTCTTTCCGCTAACATGAGAGGGGTAGCGCAGTGGTTGACGCGTCAGGTCCACAACCTGGAGGACGCCGGTTCAAATCCGGCCCTCTCTCACTTTTTCTAGAGAATAATGATGAACATGAGTGAGGTAGCGCAGAGGTGGACGCATCGGCCAGCTAAGCCGAGGAACGCTGGTTCGAATCCAGCCCTCACTCACTACGATGATTAACCCGGCATCTTAAGGTGCCGGGTTAATCACAGCTTATTAGACGCCAATGAAATGACTATCTCTGATGACGACATCAACACCGTGCTTACCGTGCTGGAGCAAGCCCGCGACCTCGATCCCTATTCGCCGAAATACATCCTGCTGGAGAAAGCCGTCGCGCATCTAGTAAAGTCTGGGAAGAAGCGTCGCAAAAAGATTCGACACCAAAAGACAATCGTCCACGACAAAGCCGTCAAACGGTCGACGGGGTTGGCCGACGAACGCTTCGGCACATCGTCGACGCTGTTGGAAAGCCAACGGTTGCGTAAGTGCTATGTCTGCTCCCAGTCGTTTAACCTGTCGCATCACTACTACCACACCATGTGCCAATCGTGTGGCGATGCCAACTGGGCAGCACGTCGTCAGAAGGCAGACCTCAGCGGCCGACGCGCCCTAGTCACTGGCGGCCGTATCAAGATTGGCTACGCCACTGCGCTGTCGATGCTGCGGATGGGCGCTGACGTGCATGTGACCTCACGGTTTCCGACAGATGCATACCAACGCTATGCTGCTGAGGATGACTTCGACACCTGGGCGGAGCGTCTGCATTTGTATGGCCTCGACTTTCGCCTGCTGCCCGACGTCATGCAACAAGTGGAAGCCTGGCGTGAAGGCGAGCCGTTTGACATCCTCATCAACAACGCAGCACAAACCGTCTGGCATCCGCCTGAATACTACCGTGCACTCTATGCTGGTGAGGTAAAGGCGAAACAGCTGCCCTTATCGTCAACCGCAATCGTACACAAGTACACCCCAACGCAACAGGCAGCGCTGGTTCTAGATGATAACCATCCTTTGTTTCCGGCGGGGGAATTGGACGTGCAGGGTAATCCACTAGACCTGCGCCGCGACAACAGCTGGGTGCAAGGACTCGACGAGATCGCGCCATTGGAGATGGTTGAGGTACAACTCATCAACAGCATAGTACCGTTTCTGTTGTGCAGCCGTCTGCACCCAAACATGAAACGATCGCCGTTTGCCGACCGCTACATTGTTAACGTCACCGCTACTGAGGGAAGTTTTTCAAAGTCATTGAAACTACCACGCCATCCACACACGAACATGGCGAAGGCTGCGTTGAACATGATCACACGAACATCGGCGCACTCCTATGCGAAAGATGGTATCTATATGACAAGCGTTGATCCTGGTTGGATGTCGCACGAGGGACCAGCACAGGTCGTTGAAAAGGCGTATAGCACAGGATTTCACCCGCCATTAGCAGCCGAAGATTCAGCGGCGCGCATCCTCGACCCTATCTTACGGGGCGTTATCCAGAAAGTGTTTGTTTATGGTGTACAGCTAAAGGATTTTGCTGAGGTGGCGTGGTAGATGTATTTTCGCGGCTATTGATAGCATACACCAATAGGTAATATTTTATTCACTTCATCACCAGCTTTTATTATTAAACGCTCATCAGCGACAACAAGCCCAGAAATAATAATAATAATAAAAGCAGCAAAAATTCTTCCTATATTTAGCATCACCGGTACCCCCAATAACACCTTATGACTGTACATGTTGCGTTCGGTTTTTCTGATAAACCATATACAGTATAAGATTCCTTTTTCTCACAATCGTTATCTCTATAACACTTATAGTTACATAATGTTTCGTAATAACAAGGGAGTGTTCTGTATGGAGATCCAGGTTCACGAATAGGCACTTGAGGTGGTGGAGAATTCGGTCGTACGGAGCCTAGACCAGTACGTCCTCTAAGTCCAAATACATCAATTTTATTGACAGGATCTGCATCCGTACGCTCCCCAAACGGCTTCCTAACCGCATCTCACACCACATTCTGCGCTTCATCGGTCGCTTTGACCACTGCTCCCAGATGATCAGTGTGCAGATAGACTACCTGTCCTGCTGACTGGGTGCCACTTAGCGCCACCTCCGAGGCCGACCCTATTCGGCGCAAGGCTATGTATCGCTACCCTGGGTAGTCACATCCTGTGCAAAGGTGTGGCCCTCCAGTTGTAGCACATCCACATACTCCAAAGCATGTGCGGTTTCGCTCTCCCGTAACGGCTCCTCCTCTATCCACAGCTGCCTAATGGGATGTTGGTGCCAATGACTGCTTGCTATAGCAATTATTACGGCTATAATTATGACTATCGTAATATGACTATAGGCATTTTTATGCAAGAGCAGGTATCAAAATCCCAGTTCAAGGCCAAGGCATTGGAGCTGTTTCGTCAGGTAGAGGCAAGCGGTAATGCGGTGATTGTGACTGACCACGGCAAGCCCACCATAGAGGTACGTCGTTACCTAAAATCTGAACGTAGCCCTTTAGATATCCTTAAAGGTAGTGTGATGGAGTATACGGATCCTACGGAGCCTGTCGGAGAAAGCGATTGGGAGGGGCTTGCGTGATCGTTTTAGATACGCATGCCCTTATTTGGTGGGTAAATAGTGATAAGCATTTATCCCAGAAAGCGCTCAAGACTGTAGAGAAGGAACTAAGAGATGAAGGACAGGTGATGATTTCTGCTATTTCAGCATGGGAGATCGCCATGTTGGTGGAAAAAAGCAGATTGGCTCTGACTATGGATATAGATGACTGGTTGAAGACTGTTGCCTCTATCGAGGGTGTTTCCTTTGTTCCGGTCGATAACGACTTGGCTGTCCAGTCAGTACGATTGCCTGGAGAGTTCCACCCTGACCCGGCAGATAGACTGATAGTTGCGCTAGCGAGGCACTATTCAGTCCCGCTTGTAACTGCTGATACTAAAATTAGAGACTATCAGCATGTCAAAACTATTTGGTAGCGGTAGTAGAAAACTAGGGATCGGCTTGGTCTACTGCCCTCACATTTCGGCATAAGCATTTCGAAACACCCATCATTTGCAGCAACACTATCATGAGTTATTATTAGGAATAACATAGATGACACATAAGCCAAGGAGAAGGCTATGACGATATCTCGCAAGAAAAAGATCAGCCTGGAAGAAACACGCTACAAACCTACCCCTATCGTTGCTCAGCATTTTGCCGGAATAAAACTTTCAAAAGCCGAACAATGGGCGTTTTTATTAATGCTGATTAACGTTTTCTTCGCTGGATAAATGATGGATGTCTCTATTCGTTTTGGTTGAGAAGTTTAGCGAGTTCAGCGGTTATTGGATCCCCCCTCACCCTGGCCCTCTCCCGCAAGGGAGGGTGTCGCAAAAGTCATAGGGTGGGGTTCTGTCCCACCATTAAGGGATGAAATGTAGGATGTGGTGAGGTACGAACCGCATCATTGATGTTCGTGAGCCACCCCACTATTGATGCGGTTCGCACCGCTCACCGCATCCTACGCTGAAGGGTGCGTTTGTGGTGGTACAGGGCAAGGGTCGCTCCTGCACATCCATGTGCCCGCGACACGGGTGCATTCATGCTGTAGCGTGATTCACCCAATAGGTGACCATAATCATCGAAGCTATTTCCTTGAAAATCAGAT
>JARRQF010000132.1:0-9480 GCA_037382065.1 Candidatus Thiodiazotropha sp.
CCAGGATACTGCGTTGCAATGCTTGAAAAGGGCGAGCCATTCCCTGCGCATTGCGCCTTGTCTCCTGGCCTGAGCTGGCTTCTATCATCGTCAATTTGTATGAAGCACCACACTAGCATCGTGCGTCCCTTCTCCCTCCCGGGAGAAGGACAGGATGAGGGGATAGAAAACCAATCAGACATACGGAATATCTTTCCCAACCGTGTAGGTTGTGGGTGAGCGGTGCGAAGCCCAACATGTCCAGCTATCAACTACCCACCCCAAGCTGAATAGGAAGACAATACTGCCGCAGAAGATCGCACACATATTGGCACATGATTGAAAGTCATGATGCGGTTCGTACCTCACCACATCCTACGTTTCATCCCTTATTGGACGGAGCGTAATTTGAGAAAGTCCAGGTTTAAATAGCGTGAGTAGTTACCATATTTCTTGTAATTACCCAGCCATCAGGCAGCCTATTAGATTCTGCCTTTTAGGCATTTACATTCAGAGATACGCATATCAGGCCATCATGGTTTGTTAAAGATAAATACTGCACATGTATAGCAGTATTCCAAAAATTGAAATCAATGATAGTAAGCAAATAAAATGGTGCAAGGTAAACCCACGAATTAATATCGCAGTGCCAACATCTGAAGGATTGTAGTAGACAGGAAGTGGCTCGATAAATACTTTAGCTAGCGAACGTTCCGAAATACTAGCGATACCTATGCCACATAGCCCAAATCCTAACTTATCTGAGATATATGTTAAACCTCTTACAGTGTACCTGTATCTTACAACTGGCGTATAAGTGCTCCCGGAATCTTCACCCCCATCTATTTCTTCGATATAAAAATTAATTAACTCTCCATTTGTCTCTGCCCATTTTAGTGACGCCAGACTACGAAATATATCAAAACCATAGGCAATAACTGACACTCCTATAAAAACAGTAAAGGATACCAGCATAACAATCGCTACTTCATTTGGTAGTTGCATGCTTCTTCTATTGTCTCTTGTGGTAGAAACGCCCGCTATCGGACGCCTGTATATTTTTCCTATGGCCTCTCCATGTCAGGAACGCGACGGGGCTAGGAGGTATCTCTTCCTGCATGCCACAGCCAGAGGATTCTGCCGAACTTCCACCGCTTGTTAAGTATTTTACTTTGCATCAATCAATACTCCATTTGAAAATGTAAACATATTTTCCTCTATGGTAATTACATCCCCATCTTCAACAATTAATGCTTCTGGATATGCTTGCCTAAGCAAGTGAAGAAAATCATTTTGACTATATTTCCTTCCGCCTTTTACCACTAAATTGCCAAGCAATTTTTTGGCTTTAGTTTGATCTTCGTATCCTTGTCCCATGTATGAAATTGTGACTGCCTGATCAATTATTGTGTATATCAAAACCACATTGCTTAATATTAGCAATGCAAAACAAACCCAAAATGATAACTTCCATATATTCATAGATTTATAGACTTAACGCCTCCCAGCATCAGACCGTGAGGAGCGCTGACAACGAATGGATCGGGTGAATGTGTTTGTTATATGCCATTATTTGTATTCCTCAAGAGTATTGATAATTTCCCGTGACAACGATTCAAATGCACTACAAATAGATTTATTTAGTTTTTTTGTATTATCAAAGTCTGGGGTTGCAAGTAGCGTAATTTCGAAGATTGAATATTCGGGCATTTCTTCCTCATTCACCCACTCTACATCTTTTAGCTTTTTCCAATAACGAATCTGTACGTCTTTTGTTTGCCCAAGCAGCCACAACTCGAAGTGTACCTGTTGATGGTTAAGTACAATTGCTAGTTTAAGCTTGTTCTTTTTTAAATACTCGTTTTGTAGATAGAAATATGTGAAGTCTATGTAGCCATGCAACACATTTGCAACTGAGAATTCATCTTTATATTTTCTTGAAAGTTCAGCTCTTAGGTTTTGGACGATAGCTACCAGGCTTTGGTAGGTTTTTTGAATCTCTCCACTGGCAAATACATTTTTATAGGCTGATATCCGAGCATTTAGAGTTTTACCTGACATTACCCTGCTCTCTAACTTTTCTTGGCACAGTCTCAGTAGGAACGCTGGTTGCCCCAGCACGTTCCGTACAGATCCCCGCATGAATTTTCCTCTAACGAGGCTCCTTCTTCACACTCACTTTTGCAGTCAATAAAACCATTTTTATCTCTACCACCACGTCTTAGTCAGGTCGCTTTTACATTTTATCAATAACTGATATTGGATTGAGGACCAAAAGCCTGTGACGCTACTTCAGAGTAGCTTTTAGGTGTTACCGATCTTACTGCATTTAGCCAGTTACTATTTTTTTGAATAGATGACATCGCCGCCGAGTTAATAACAAAGTTACCAGATCCATTGTCGCTTCCATCATAGTTAGCTGAGCAGTTACGCCCTAAAATTGATTGGCAGATGCTGTTTGAAGAGTTTATCGATGCACCTATTGGTGCATACAACAGTATGCCGGAAGTTTGATTACTGACTGGTGAAAAGTTATCACCCTGCTCGAAATAGTTTCCTTCCATTAAGATGCTGGCGGTTGTATAACCTTCAAATCCGGTACCATAGTTATTATCAAAATAGTTATTCACCATATGTAGCATACCGGCGGTCCAGTTCCCGCTGGGTTTTTTATTAACCTGAGGTGCACGACCAGATGTCATGGAAACACGATTTCCAATAAAGCTAATGGTTTGCTCTTTGCCATCGAACAATAGATTCCAGTAGTGACGCCTATTACAGTAGTGACCATAATCTGTAGTACCATTAAAATAATTGCCGGAAATAGTGATATTTTTAGCGGTATCATAACCAGTCACGATAAACTGCCGTGCTATTCGTGCTATGTAGTTATGGTCAATCCATATATTTGAAGCACCGGTAATGGTAATGGCGTCACCGCCCCAGATAGTACCGTCATTAATGTCTGTTATCGATAGGTTACGAATAATAATATTCGATACCTCGCCTGCCATTCGAAAACCTTTACCTTTTATACCTGAGTTCGCGCCTACACCAATCAGTGTCTTATTCGAACCAATCTGCAATGGTGTTTTACCAGCAGTATCGTAGGTAATATTATAGAGCGAGCGGCCGGAGCAATGACTTCCATCATCAAGGATTTTCTCCTGCTTACCATTATAGCTACAACTATTGTCGGAATATGTGCAACCCAGTTCAGTGGTTTTACCTTCACTGTTGCGAAAATCGATGGAGCCGGAAATTCGGATAATTCTTGGCGTATCGTCAGCGATATAGCGCTTGAGATCTGCGGCTGTGCTAACAGTCACCACGCTGCCGCCTTTCCCACCGGTCACTCCAGCACCAAAGCCAACCGCTCCGTCAGAGTTATCTGCTCCACCAGATAAGGCGCCTCCAGAAGAGGATTCATCGGGGAAAATCCATTTTTGGTTATTAGACCCTTTCCATGACCATTGTATAATACTGACACCACTGCTTTTTCTAGCGCGGTATACATCCATGGCAAGATTACTGTGTTGGGATATGATGGCATATTCACCGTTTCCCTGATCTGAGATATTCCATTTTTGATTACTATTGCCCGTGCAACTCCACTGCTGAAGAACAGTTCCCTTGTTCGTGGAAAAGGCGGGTATATCAAGACATTTACCACTGCCTATATTTTTTATTATAAAATAGTTGGCTGAATCCTTTTTCATTTGCCAGCGTTGATAGTCAGATCCACTACAAGTCTGGCTTTGCACTATGGCTGTATTGCTATTGCTGGCATCTTTTACGCCAAGACAAAGATCGGTGTTAGCTCCAACTATGGAGGAAACCACCCCATCATTTAGCGCCTTAGCTTTAACAGGAATAGCTAACCCCATGCATAATGACAGACCGATTAAGTATATAAATAGACGTAGATGGATTTTCATAAGATTATCTAAAGGTTATTGATATAAATAACAGTCGATTCTATCGATACGATAGTAATAGCTCTGTGTTCCGGCTCACAGAACCAACTCTTTATTCATCTGTTTTTCCTACTACATAGCTTATCAAGCTTCAAGTCACGGCCTTCCTGATTACATCTAAGGCTCAGACTAGCTATCAGACATTGAACCACATGTAAAACAAGCAGATACCGATCTTGGCAATCCCACCCA
Source organism: Candidatus Thiodiazotropha sp. (assembly GCA_037382065.1). Classification (GTDB taxonomy): domain Bacteria; phylum Pseudomonadota; class Gammaproteobacteria; order Chromatiales; family Chromatiaceae; genus Thiodiazotropha. The sequence goes on from JARRQF010000132.1 coordinate 4,149, forward strand.
GAGTAAATCAAGCACCTCTTCAATACCTCGTCCTAGTGTGAGCGAAAAAACTACAGCATATCACTATATTCGTGCATGTCATATAACCACCTGTTATTAGAATGGAGCGGTCAACTGATTTTTTTAGGTTTAATACTTGCCTTAGTGAGAGAGAATAGATAGTTTTTGCTAAGGAGCATTCTAATCATAGGAATACTTATGAGCCATCATAATCGAGCGTTTGCTCAGGATACCCGCGTAACGCAAGAGAATTTATCTGAATTTATAAAAGTAGCTAGGAATAATTATCGGATCCCAGCCATTGCAGTAACCCTGATTAATTCAGACAAGATATTACTTCAAGAGATCCAAGGCACAAGAGTAGTAGATAAAAACGAATTAGCTACACTTGATGACTATTTCCATATTGGTTCATGTTCAAAATCTATGCTCGCAATAATCGCAGAGAAACTTATAGAAGAAAAAAAGATAACATGGAAAACAAAATTCTTTGATGTCTACCCTGAGTTAAAAAGCAAAACAAGAAACGAGTATCTAAATATCACGCTTGAGGATCTATTCTTATGTGAGGCTGGAATACAACCATATACATCTGGCAATAAAGGATTCCCTAAAATAGAGGCGTCCTTATCTAATCAACGATTGGAATTTGTGAAACACCTTATTCGACAACCACCTGGTTCCAAGCAAAAAAATGGCAAGTTTCAGCATCTCTATTCAAACGCCAGTTATACAATGGTTTCAGCAATGCTTGAAAAGGTGGCTGAGCATAACTACGAAAATCTTGTAAATAAACTTACTGACCATCTAGGTATATCAGTTTATATTGGCTGGCCAAATAACTTCAATACAGATCAGCCCTGGGGTCACCTTATTACTAAAGAAAAGGTTGAAGTATTCCCACCTGAACACGATTATAAACTACCTTATCTGCTTACACCTGCTGGGGATTTAAGTTTGACTCCACGAGATTATGCCATATATACACAGCTTCACCTGAAAGGATTAAGAGAAGAAAATAATTACATATCCAGCGAAGGATATAAATATATTCATTTTGCCCATAAAGGTTTTTCTATCGGCGTGGCAAATGGTTCGTTAGGAGGAAAAATATTTTCCGCATTTGATGGTTCAGCAGGAACCTTTTTCTGTCGCTCACTTATTATTCCAGAATCAGATTTAGCCATTACAATTATGATGAATGCTGGTTCTGGCACAATGGATGCTGTGAATTGGTTAACGATGCAGATTGTAAAACGACACTTCAACTGGTGGTGGAAGTTTTGGATATAGACGAATGCATGCACGCCAGTAGGTCATTTCAAAATCACCGACCCAGCTAATATACCAGTTTATGGCGATTTGTTTCGACTATGCACGAAAACGTCTCCTTTTAGGAAATTTACGCCATCTAATTGAAGATTTTTATCGAACTCCCCTGCCATGAGTATTGGTTCATCATCTTCCCGCCAGTTTTCGTTTTCTTCATATGTAGATTCACTTAACGACGCAAATTACCAGAGGTAAAAAGCAGAACAGCGAAGGAGCGGCGCTTTTTCCATTCGTGTAAATTTCCCTTATTATGCTCTAATATCAATTAACTACTTCACAAGATTTAACTTTACTTCAACCTTTCCACCTTCATTATTAAAACCACCGGATGGCTCTACGCTCATTAGCTTATGAGAATTAGTCCATTTCTTACCATCCAAGCTTGCCCAGTATTTATATAAATACATATCATGCTTTAAGCTAGCCATGAGTTTTGAAGAAACATTATGATTAAAGACTGAGCCTGTTACAGAAAATTCGATCGGAAATTCTGTATTTGCTGGAATAAATACGATATGTTCATCGGGTACGTTACCTACTTCACCAACCCGAATAACTGGAACAGTATCAATAAGATTTGATGATGGAGTATTCATGGATGTGCAACCAGCGGTGGCAACCATGAATAGTACTGTTAGTAATTTTTTCATTTTTTTCCTTTGAAACATCACGGCGCTGTATGAGGCATTTTTTGTGTAGCGGATTTTTTGGGTAAAGTGGCGAAACCACCCCAAAACGGAGCATAGCAAAAAATATCCCTATGACAGCTTTTTAACTGCTGTCATGATATTAACTAAGCTTTTCTTTTTCAACAGGGTTTTATCAGGTTGAGTGCTGCCTCATTTTCACGCTACTCATGAACATACGGACTCTGACTTATGTGGGTACATGCTGTACTCTACATCGGGTTACGCTGTGCTACCCCAACCTACGGTTATCCCCGTTTATCTGACCTCAATCTACTCAAGCCCCCGGATTTCAGGATGAGTATACCCTCTCCCGCAAGCGAGAGAGGGGCGTCACTATACCTTGCTGAACAAAATAAGTTTTAGAGCAAGGCCGATTGGATTATTTTTAACAGGCTCTAGAAGTGATAGGCCGCGCCAATATTTATCACTGGCCAATATCTGAAGTCATTCAGATCTTCACTATTGACCCTGTTCTCCTCAACCGCCAGCTCTGACTCCAGCTGGGCTTTCAAGGCCGGATTAGTATTGGCCAAAACACTATTCGCTTTGAGTGAAACGGTAGGGTTGTCGGTAAAGAGTATGCCAAAATCGGCACTAAAGCTGAATTTAGAACCTGGCTTCACCGCATTACCCCAGCCAACACCGATGTATGGTGCCAGATTGCGGGTATATTCGACTTCTGCCTCCAAGGTACCCACCTGATCAGGTGTAAAGGTAATATTGCCGATTTCCACCGCCTCTGAGGGTTGAGCAGATGCTGTGATATCGGGCTGCAGGGAAAAGAGCCCACCACTCACTCTGAATCCATTATTCATCGGATGCCAGTCCAGCAACGCACCCCATGAAAAGAAACCCAGATCAATGTCGTACTCAATATCATCCAGCTTATCATCCGTATCATAGGACAGGGTTGCCAGCAGAGTACGGAAATTCAGGCTTTCACCTCTTAGGGGTAAGGTCAAGGCTAGGCCAATACCCGTGGTTCCCATGAACAGACCTGCTGCAACATGCTGATCCTCACCAGTTTGCCGCAGATAGATATCTTCAGCTGCACCACCCAATGGCATACGCGCTCCAAGCTGCCAAGTATCCAGGTCTAAATCATCCTTGGCCAACATGGTGCTATATCTAAAAAAGCCAGTGATGCCGTTTTTGAATTGACCAGTCACCGAAACCCCCGCATTGATATAGCTATCGTCGAGCTCTTCATTGGTTAGAGTGAAGCTCCCTGCTTCCGGCAATAGTGCCAGTTCCGCTTCGATTTCCGACGCTTCATTCTTAAAGTCCTTAACTAACTCAAGTTCGAACTGCGGTACCAGCACACCAAAGCTAAAGCTAACGGCATTACTCGCCCGAACACCGAGACGACCAGACAAAACGTCAGAGGAGGACTTATAGATATTCATATCCAAGCCGGCATCATTACGCTCCCGGTAGGCATCTATTTCACTCTTACGATACTCAAAAGAGGTATAAGTGTCGATAGTCCAGGCCTGCTTGGTATAACTGTAACCGGTACCAACCACCACATTGAAAATATCTGCGTCTGTGTCTCCCTTGGCCGTAGAGGCAATACCACCGATGTTAATTGAACGACTGGTATCGATGGACGATTCACCATAACCCAGCAACCAATCCACATACCAGTTCCTGGCAGGGTAGTAGTTTCCGTAGATCGATAGATTCCAGCCATCCACATCAACTCCGGTATCAGCACCGTTTTCCCTAGTTTCAGAGCTGCTATAGCCGAGCGCTGCTCCCATCACCAGATCCTTGTTTAATCGATAATCGAGTCCTGCCAGCAACTCTTGATTATCAATCTCGAAACTGTTCTCCCGGTTATGCGATGCCCCATCACCTATATTGATCGTACCGGTTACGAAGCCGCCTAGCCGCTCATTTCCCACGCCATCGCCAGCACCTCCACCCTCCTGCAAGCCAGTCATAATCTCTCCCAGATTGAGATGTTGGTCATTGATAATCGCACCCAATCCAGCAAGACTGATTCCTGGAACACCACTGCGTATCTCCTGCAGGCGACCCGTCACGTTTTTGATCTGATTTGCAGCCACCCCTTTCATCGAGTTTGTTTGGGCACCCACCTGCCTCAGCAGCACCTCCTCCAAAGCATTATCAAGCTCTGATCCACTGAGGGATAAGAGGGTGGTGCAGGTAGTTGCCAACGCCTCATTGATCTGTGGCCCACTACCTGTTGCATTGGCGTCACAGGCCACCTGCATCACCCTGGCCAGACTACTCTGTGCTTCATCCGCTCCAGCATTGGCAATGGGATCGAGGCTGGGATCAAGTTGTATGGTGACTCTGGCACTGGAACTGACCTCCCCACTATCACCCACTAAGCGATAGTCGAAACTTACTGACGATACGCCACTGATATCTGCTGGGGGCGTATAGAGATAGAGACCATTAACATTGGTTGATGAAAGCGACCCCTGGCTAGGCTGGGAGAGGATTTCAACGTGGAAACCAAGATCGGAATGAATGTCATTCTCTGGCGGAAATAGATTGACTGCACCACCACTGCTGACATAGTGATCATTCACTGCTTCCAGCGTAGAGGTGGAGGAGACGATATTCAAGGTCACCAACGTGTTATCGCTGGTGCCTCTGATGTCTGTGACCCGATAGGTAAAAGTTACGGTACCGGAGTAACCGGCATTTGGAAAAACCCTGATTGAGAAGCTGTCATCCTGATCGATCTGCACTGAACCTGCCGCAGGGTCAGAGAGACTACTGATGGAGACAATATCTATGGCGTCAATCGCTTCCTGGGTTGAAATCTCCAGACGATCATTTACTGTGACCACAATGGTCTCAGCTCCATCATTAGCATCAATGACGTAGATATCTGGCACTCCAGTCGCAGCTTCTGATCCGCTTGAAAAAAGCGTAGCCCCGACAGCCAAGGAGATAATTGCCAATGATAAAAATCCATGGAAAATTCGACATAGTTTGCGACTTAGGTTATTCATAAGCTGCCCGCCTCATTATTCAGCTGAATGTCCCTGCAGTATAGTATGTATAAACCTATTTTTTGTTGCAAAACCACATTAAGTATCATGCACCAACTGTCCATTTCATGGCCAGGCGTACTAAATTTCAGCCAATGAATCATATGTTCATTTATTGCAGGTCACGACTCTCATTCAGTCGAACAGTGTTCTGCCATGGCACCTAGTGTGGTGCTTCATACAAATTGACGATGATAGCGTGACGCTAAGCGGTTAGCCGCTAGGCGCGTGCCGCCGGGAATGGCTTCTCCCTTTCCAAGGCGCGCAACAACGCGGATG
>JARRQF010000133.1:0-11174 GCA_037382065.1 Candidatus Thiodiazotropha sp.
CATTGACGTAACTCAGCGCCATCATTTGAATTCCAATTATATACATCAAGTGACTTTCCACTATGCGCAGGCCGAATTGAGTAGGTGCCATCACCCAGTGCGTGAACATCAAACTGTTGATTTGTACCTCCAGTCTGTCTGTACTGGACAACATTTGCGCCATCATCCGAGCTACGCCCATAAACATCCAGATACATACCACTCAGCGAAGACTTGATATTGTATCTTCCATCATCCAAAGCATATGCTGTTGAAATAGATGATAAGAGAAGTGCCATCGCCGCAGAAACTTTGATAGGCGTTACGCCTGAATAAAAATGTTTACTATTTTCCATCTCATCCCCTTTGCTGATAAGTAATACAACTTATCTTGATTAATTACTTAACGTGATTGGTCCTGGAAGTTTGATCTAAGCACCCAGGCGAATTAGAGAAATTCTCGTGTCAGTATCTGTATGCTCATAATGAGTCAAACCCGGATTTGAATAGTCGGTTTCATTCGCTAACTATCAACTCAAGTTTCGGAGTTCAAACGCGATTCAGACTTCGCCGTTTGGATGGGACTCGACAGCCTGGGAAAGTGTCGGCTGCAGGGATGCGGCCGTCGAGCGCCCAGAGATGAGTTTACAGCGGCTTTCCCAAACCATCGAGTTCCACAAAAACGGTCCCCCAATAGCACGCTGAACTCCAAAACTTGAATCATCAATTATTTTGCATTTTGTTTCAGGTAGTCCATCAGCCAAGTCATAGCCGGACGTGCAGAACCATTGTCATGAATCAGGCCACTGCCATCCACCCAGGTCTTACCATATACATACCCCCACAGAGTCATACCTTTTACGGAAGGGTGGTTATAAAACAGGGGGAACTGCGACTGCAGAATTCGCAGCTGTTCCTGATCATTGGTTTTGGCGACATCGTATTCTGAAATGTATATAGGCAGACCAAGAGCCGCGACTTTATTTAGATTGCGTTCCAAGTCAGCATTAGACCAACCCTCTAAACCGTGAGCCTGCGCACCAATGGCATCCACGACTCCCGCATTAACCGCAGGCCTGGCCATAGCAATAAAATCATCGGTATTCCAGCTCAATACGTTGTAGTCATTCAGAATCAACGTCGCATTAGGGCAATATTTCCGTGCCAGTTGGAAGGATTTAATAATCCAGTCATTACCAAAAGCACTTCTGGCAAAACCTGCTGGAGCATGCCCTGGTGTCGCTTCATTAACCACGTCAATCATATCCACATCGGGATAACGACCACAGAAATCTTGAATCCACTCTTCAATTTCTGCCGCCTGTTCGGATGGACTTAGCGAATCAATCCATTGTGGGTGCTGGCCGCCCCAAATAAAGGTATGCTCTTTAAATAGCAGGTTATGTTGCTTGGCATAGTTATATACTGCATCCAGGCCACTCCAGTTATAAGCATCCCGCGAATACTCCACAGAACCCCATTTACCTTCATTTTCGGGAGTTATCTGATTCCAATATTGGGCAAAATCGGATCGCACACTGCCCGTTGTCGTAATATTGCCTACAAAATGGCCGCCGCTAGGATTAGGTGCTGGATTAGGTGCTGGATTAGGTGCTGGATTAGGTGCTGGATTAGGTTCTGGATTAGGGGCAGGAGTCGAGCCAACGGGGACAAATGACCACAATTGACTTTCCCCACTCCACCAGGTATTCAGCTGAACATCCGCGCCAGCCTTCTTGCTCATTCCCGAGACATCTACGGCTTTGCCACTAAAGGCTGAGGTAATGGAATAGAGGCCATTTCCCGCATCATCGATATGCCAACGCTGATTACTGCCACCTGTGTAACTCCATTGACGTAACTCAGCGCCATCATTTGAATTCCAATTATATACATCAAGTGACTTTCCACTATGCGCAGGCCGAATTGAGTAGGTGCCATCACCCAGTGCGTGAACATCAAACTGTTGGCTACGCCCATAGACATCCAGATACATACCACTCAGCGAAGACTTAATATTGTATCTTCCATCATCCAAAGCATATGCCGTTGAAATAGATGACACGAGAAGTGCCATTACTGTAGAAACTTTGATAGGCGCTACGCCTGAATAAAAATGTTTACTAATTTTCATCTCATTCCCTTTAAAATTGATAAATAATGCAAGTTATCCCGATTAATTAGTTAATGTTTTCTATTTTTCACCTCACTCTCTTTACTGATAATAAATAATGCAACTTATCCTGATTGATTGGTTGATGTGATGGGTCCTGTAAGTTTGAGCTAAGCACTCAGGTGGATTAGAGAAATTTTTTGTATCAGTATCTATAATTGAGACTTGAAAGCGTCGGCCGCAGAGATGCGGCCGACGAGCACCTAGGGATGGGTTTACAGCGGCTTTATCAGACCATCGAGTTCCACACAAACGCCCTCCCCAATAGCACTCTGAATTCCAAAACTTGAATGATCAATTATTTTGGATTTTGCCTCAGGTAGTCCATCAGCCAAGTCATAGCCGGACGTGGAGCACCATTGTCATGAATCAGGCCACTGCCATTCACCCAGGTCTTACCGTATACATACCCCCACAGAGTAATACCTTTTACGGAAGGGTGGTTATAAAACAGGGGGAACTGCGACTGCAGAATTCGCAGCTGTTCCTGATCATTGGTTTTGGCAACATCGTATTCTGAAATGTATATAGGCAGACCAAGAGCCGCGACTTTATTTAGATTGCGTTCCAAGTCAGCATTAGACCAGCCCTCTAAACCGTGAGCCTGCGCACCGATGGCATCCACGACTCCCGCATTAACCGCAGGCCTGGCCATAGCAATAAAATCATCGGTATTCCAGCTCAATACGTTGTAGTCATTCAGAATCAACGTCGCGTTGGGACAATATTTTCGTGCCAGTTGGAAGGATTTAATAATCCAGTCATTACCAAAAGCACTTCTGGCAAAGCCTGCTGGAGCATGCCCTGGTGTCGCTTCATTAACCACGTCAATCATATCCACATCGGGATAACGACCACAGAAATCTCGAATCCACTCTTCAATTTCTGCCGCCTGTTCGGATGGACTTAGCGAATCGATCCATTGTGGGTGCTGGCCGCCCCAAACAAAGGTATGTTCTTTGAATAGCAGGTTATGTTGCTTGGCATAGTTATGCACCGCATCCAGACCACCCCAGTTATAAGAATCCCGCGAATACTCCACAGAACCCCATTTACCTTCATTTTCGGGAGTTATCTGATTCCAATATTGGGCAAAATCGGATCGCACGCTGCCCGTTGTCGTAATATTGCCTACAAAATGGCCGCCGATAGGGTTAGGTGCTGGATTAGGTGCTGGATTAGGTGCTGGATTAGGTGCTGGATTAGGTGCCGGATTAGGTGCTGGGTTAGGTGCGGGATTAGGGGCAGGAGCCGAGCAAACAGGGACAAATGACCACAATTGATTTCCCCCACTCCAATAGGTATACAGCTGGACATCCGCGCCCGCCTTCTTGCTCATTCCCGAGACATCTACGGCTTTACCACTAAAGGCTGAGGTAATGGAGTAAAGGCCATTTCCCATATCATCAATATGCCAGCGCTGATTACTGCCGCCTGTGTAACTCCATTGACGCAACTCGGCGCCATCATTTGAATTCCAGTTGAATACATCAAGCGACTTTCCGCTATGTGCGGGCCGAATTGAGTAGGTACCATCACCCAGCGCGTGAACATCAAACTGCTGGTTCGTGCCACCGGTCTGTCTGTACTGGACAATGTTTGCACCATCATTCGAGCTACGCCCATAGACATCCAGATACATACCACTCAGGGAAGACTTAATATTGTATCTTCCATCGTCCAAAGCATATGCTGTTGAAATGGATGACATGAGAAGTGCCATCGCCACAGAAACTTTGATAGGTGTTACGCCTGAATAAAAATGTTTACTATCTTCCATCTCATCCCCTTTACTGAAAGTAATGCAACTTATTCTGATTGATTACTTGATATGATTGATTCTGTAAGTTTGATCAGCGAATTAGAGAAATTCTCGTGGCAGCATTTGTATCGTCATATGAGTCAAACTCAGATTTGAACAATCGATTTGATTTGCCGATTATCAATATAATTGACATTAATTATTGATAACTGTGTCACGCGTTAGCAAAATAAAGTTGGCTGGAATCACAGTGGTTTTAGCATGTTTGGCAGGCATCACATCAACACGCTGCTTGCTGTTGGGGCGCCCCCCGTATTACTATCGAACCTAAAAAATCAGTTGACCGCTCCATTCTAATAACAGGTTTCTGATTTTGAAGAAAATAGCTTCGGTGGTTATGGTCACCTACTGGGTGAATCATGCTATAACGTGAATGGCACGGGAAATACTGTGGTAATTGGGTGTAGAATCCTGCGCTGACAGGGTTTACTTGGTATTAGGGCTGGGGAAATAAATAATCATCCAATCTTGATTGTGTTCTTCTTGATAGCGCCTGTTGCAGAAACAACAGATTCCAGCTGATAGCCCTTTTCCCGGAATAGTATCAGTGCGGCATCGACGACTTCGGCATCAAACTTCTTGCCGCGGTACTGCTCAACCTCCTCCAGCGCTTTTTCAATGCCCAGGCCTAGACGATAGGGCCGGTTAGTAGCCATCGCCTCAATCACATCAGCCACCGCAATGATGCGCGCCTCAAGCAAAATTTCATCACCTTGTAGACCATGAGGATAACCCGAGCCATCGAGGCGCTCATGATGCTGCCATACGGTCTGGGCGATGGGCCAGGGGAAGTCGATCCCCTTAAGGATCTCGTAACCCAGCTCCGGATGCTGATGGATTAGGTCAAACTCATCCTCAGTGAGGTGTCCAGGTTTCGTAAGAATCGTTGAACTAATGCTGATTTTTCCCACATCATGCACCACTGAGGCTAGCTTGATCCCTTCGATCATATGCTCAGACAAGCCGAGTTCGTTTGCGATGGCGTGGGCCAATTGTGCCACATTGCGTTGGTGGCCGGCGGTATAGGGGTCACGCAGCTCTACCATGGCAGCCACCGCCGAAACAGACTCCAACAGGCTTTCCGTCAGTCGTCGTTCACTCTCCATGAGTGATTGGGTACGCTCTTCCACCATCTCCTCCAGATGGTTTTGCAATCTATGCAGCTCTATATGGGTATGCACCCGCGCCAATAGTTCCTCGCGCTGGAAGGGCTTAGTGACATAATCCACACCACCGATGTCAAAGCCCTCCAGTTTATCCTGCATTTCAGAGAGTGCGCTAACAAAGATCACAGGTACATCACGTAACTTTGGCACCCTCTTTAAATGGCGACAGACCTCGAAACCATCCATCTCCGGCATACTAATATCGAGCAAAATCAGTTGCGGCGCTTGCGTTTTGGCTGCGCGCAATGCGAGTTCACCGTTGATTGCCGAACGTACTTGATAGCCTTCACTGCTTAAAATATCGGTAAGAAGGCGCAATGAAGCGGGCGTGTCATCAACAGCAAGGATATAGTGACTGCTGGTGTCGGTCATGGTAAAAATAACTCCTCACTCAACTCTACTAGGATCATCTCTTTACCTTCATGAGGGCATCAAGGATCACCGGGTAATTCAGTCCTTCGGCAAGCTTTGACAAGTGCTTGGCCAGTTCGGCATCCTGATCGGCCACCTTCTGGATGGCAGCTTCTATGGCGTTGGATTCCAGGCTTTCCAGAGTCTCCTGGAGTTCCATTCGCAAAGCTTCGGGCAGGGCTGCCAATCTTTCCTCCTCCAGCATTTGTGATGGTTGTTCAGCGGTTGCGTAGATATAACGCAGCCCCAATTGCTGCGCCAGGCTGCTGTAGATCTCATTGAAATGGTAGGGCTTGCGCACCACGCTATCCATGCCGGCAGCGACCATTTTCATATGCTCTTCCTTAAAGGCCGAGGCCGTCACAGCGATGATCTTTACCTTGTCGCCACCAGGCAGTTGCCGAATATGCCGGGCTGCCTCTTCTCCACTCATTACTGGCATGCGCCGATCCATCCAGATCAGATCCGGTTTCCACGTTTTGAATAGCTGCACGCACTGTTCACCATTATTGGCGTTTTTTACCTCAAGGCCAAGCTCGGTCATCAGTTTACTCAGCAATAACTGGCTCTCTTGTTGATCCTCGGCGATTAGGATGCGGTAGATGGGTTGTCCTGGTTCCAGGCCCGCTATCTCGCCGAGGATCTCGTTACCCAGGTGCATCACTTCCATCTCTTCGGCCTCATCTAAAGGCAACTCCACACGAAATAGCGTGCCTTTGTTAGGGCTGCTCTCGACAGTGACACAACCATCCATTAGCTGCACAAACTGACGCACAATGGAGAGACCCAGCCCGGTTCCTCCCTCTGTCGCCTGTGTAGGTAGTTGCACGAAGGGTTTAAACAGGCGTTGTTGATCCGTCTTGCTAATCCCTGGGCCAGTATCCTTAACATCAATCTGCAGATGGTGATGGATGCTCTCCTTAACCTCCAAGCGGATGGTTACTCCACCCTTATCGGTAAACTTCACCGCATTGCTTACCAGATTAACCAGAACCTGTCGCAGGCGTGCTTCGTCAGCCTTAATGTAGCGGGGAAATTCCGACGACTGATCCAGTTGCAGATAGAGCCCTTTCTGTTCTGCTTTCAGCTGCATCATATCAGCAACCTCGCGCACCAGTTCGTACAGGTCGAAGGTGGTGATCGCCAGTTGCACCTTACCCGCTTCAATCTTTGCAATCTCCAATACATCATTAATTAGTTTGAGTAGGTGTTTGCCGCTATTATTAATGATGTCGAGGGCTTCGCGCTGGCTTTCGTTCAGATCGCTATTTAGGCGCATCAGTTGGGAGAAGCCAAGAATGGCATTGAGCGGGGTGCGCAGTTCGTGGCTCATGTTAGCAAGGAAGGCACTCTTTGCCTTGCTGGCGGCCTCCGCCGCATCGCGTGCCAGGCGCAGTTCCTCGGTACGCTTGTTTACCGTCTCTTCAAGGTGGTAGTGGTAACGATCCAGCTCACTCTCAATCTGCATACGTTCGGCAATTTCCCGAGACAGGTCGGCAATCAGCAAAACGACTTCGACATCTTTTTGCGTATAGTTCGTGGGCTTGTTTCCGATTCCGAGAATGGCCGCAATCTTATCACCGCGAAATACCGGTGCGACTAATTCGCGCACAACCTCGGCGTGTTTTTCAGGCAACCCCTTACGATGGGGCAACGAGGCATAGTCATTATGGATAACAGCTTTACGTTGGCGTACACAATCCGCCCATACCCCTGCTTGCGCAATCAGATAGTGCATTTCGTGCTCCTGCGCCTTGCAGAATTTCGTTTTGGTTCGGGTTGACCAAGCCTGAAGCGTAAGGTTTTCTTGATCATCACCGAGAAAATGATAGAAGCTGATGAGGCTGCCGGTCAATTTCTCTACCTGGTTGAGCGTCTCTTCCAGCAACTCATCCAGAGAGTGTGTCAGTGAAAACTGCACTAAATGCAGTCTTGTCGCATTAACCTCCTCATCGCGTTTGCGCTCGGTAATGTCGGTAAACATAGCAAATGAGCCGTTGAAGCGATGTTCCTCATCGTAAGTGGGTGTTGCCGAAACGAGGCTCCAGATTGTTTGGTTATCTTTTCTGCGAAAGCGTCGCTCATAACTCTCCGACACACCCTGCTGGCGGGCCTCCATCTTTTTTGTGTGATTTGGAAGATCCTCTTCGAACATACAATCATCCATTGGCCGGCCAACTAGCTCCTCCTCCCTGTAACCGAGCATTTCCACCATTCGGGCATTAACGAAGATCGTTGTCTTATCGAGCCCCAATACCCAGATTCCCTCCCTGGAGGTAGCGATAATCTGGCGGTGCCTGGCCTCGCTCTGGCGCAAGGCTGCTTCGGCCTGCTTACGTTCGCTGATATCCTGAAAGACCACAACCGCACCAAGAATTCTATCGCTATGGCGCATGACTGAAACCCCAGTCCAGACGGGGATTTTTCTGCCGTCCTTATGCATGTAGATATCCTCAAGTTCCCTTTTATTGTCATCGCGTAATGCCTGCATGATGGGACAGTTCTCCATCAGATGGGGGCTATCATCCTCTTTATGGGTGTGAAACAGGGCGTGTGCATCCTTTCCGATCACCTCCTCTTCAGTCAGTCCCAAGATGCTGAGTGCTCGGGGATTGATAAAGATGCAACGCCCCTGGGGGTCGATACCATAGACCCCTTCTGCAAGACTGGCGAGAATCATCTTCTCTTTTTTCGCCATCTGTTTTAATTCATCCAACGAACGATGTGAGCGCCGCACCATGACCACAAGACTGAAACTACTCATTGACAGTAACAGCAGCAATCCAACCAAGGCTAGGAGCCACCAGGTATAGCGATGCCAGAGATCCAGCAGAGAGAATTCAGGCACCTGGTCGAAGGGAGGCAGGCGCAGACGACGGAGCAGCTCTTCAACCACGTCGTAGTTGGCAGGAATGCCGAAGCCGTAGAGATTGAAGCGGGTGCTCTTGGATACCTCGTGGGGCATTAAATAGAGAGTGGCGGCCAGACGACTGGCAAACCCTTTGTCAATATGAGGCATAACCGCCACTGGCCATTCTGGGTAGAGCCGGGTGGAAACCACATAGGGAAAGTCTGGCATTTCCTGGCGGTTGATCACCTTAACCTGGCTGGGATCAAGTTTTCCTTCCTGGGCTAGGGATTCAAGCACTCCAGCACGAACAAACCCAACATCAGCACGACCTTCGAGCAGCGCCTGGATAACACGATCCTGTGGCTGGCCGGTGAGCAGCAACTCTTCCTGTGTGGGCAGAGGGATACCTGCCTCAACCAGTTCGAATGCCGGCATTTGATAACCGGCAAATGCTTCCTGCGAAACAACAGCAATACGCTTGCCAGGGAGATCTGCCAACGACCCAATGTCGCTGCGATCCGCACGGGTCAGGATCGTGCTGCCATAGGAACTTAGATGATTTGGCTCTTTATGTAGGACCAATGTCGCCAGTGGCGATGAAAGACCAGCCTTGTGTTGTAGAAGAATGAACTGATTCGCGGTGGTAATCACCATATCCACAGAATGCTGTTCTACAGCGGTGCTGATCTCCGCATGATCGTAAACGGTGAGTTTGACCGGTCGTTCCAGGCTCGTCTGAAGATAGTTGGCCACTGGCTGCCACTGCACCATCACCTGAGCTTTCGGTCGGTAGGCAAGCACACCAAGTTTCAGCGGCGCCTGGCCTTGTTCGGCAATAACCAAGCAAGGAATCACTAAAAGTATGAAAAGCCTGAAAAGGAGGTTCATTTATTGCTCATTGTAGGCTGTATCATTTAACCTAAAAAGATCAGTTGGACAGCATGAAGCGTGCGCTTGTGGTGGTGCAGGGCAAGGGTCGCTCCTACACAAGCGTGCCATTCACGTTATAGCGTAATTCACCCAGTAGGTAACCATAACCATCAAGCTATTTTCTTTAAAATCAGAAACCTGCCATTAGAATGGAGCGGTCAACTGATTTTTTTAGGTTTAACACATACATTAAGAATAGCCGGATAATCGTAGTTGTTGGCGAATATCAGGAAAGAAAATCAACAGCGATTTAAATTCTCCGCCCATAGCATTTACAGCTTGGCTGAAAATGGATAGCGCATCGCCCAGTTTACGCCCAACGGAAGTGCCCTTGGTATGGAAAATTTCACTTCGGCAGACAAACCGTAAAGATGGCTCCCGAATCCGGCATATTCCCGACTTCAATTTTTCCATCGTGTTTATTAACGATGATGTCATAGCAAAGACTCAACCCCTGACCAGCCCCCTGGCCGACATCTTTTGTTGTGAAGAATGGATCAAATATGTGATCGCGGATCTCTTCCGGCACGCCATCTCCAGTATCGGCAAAGGAGATAGACACGAAGTCTCCTTGCAATTCTGTCGTGATGTCAATTTGCCCTAGATTCTCCTCCTGCTTATGTGATGACTCGATAGCCTCGATTGAATTAATGATTAAATTCAAGAAAACCTGACGCAATTCATCAATGTTACAAAGAATATCTGGAAGGTTTGGAGCGAAGTGCTTAGTCACAGTAGCCACATTTTTGGAAGCATTGTGGGTAATCGTAATAACCGAGTCGAGTACCTTGTGTATATTCCCAATCAGTTTCTCTGTTCCTCCGAGAGGAGAAAACTCTTTCATGGATTGGACGATTTTGGCGATGTGAGTGATTCCCTCCTGAGATTGACCGATAGCCTTGGGAAGGTCCTCAAGAATGAACGGGATATCCTCATGCGTGGAGACTTCATTAAAGAGTTTAGCTGCTTCTGTATTTGGTGTAGCTTCAGCAAGCTTCTGTGCGGCTTCAAGGGCCAAATAAATTGAGTCCATTGAATCCCTAATATAAGCCAAGTTATTAGATATATATTGAACGGGTGTATTAATTTCATGAGCAACACCAGCGGCAAGATACCCGATAGAAGCCAATCGCCCAGCCTGCATAGTCGCCTGCTGGCTTTTGAGTAGATCCGACTGCGCTTTCTTTAGCGCGACTTGATGGCGCACCCGCAAGAGAGTAACAGCGGGATTGATCGGCTTGGTAATGTAATCCACCGCACCCAGGTCTAGTCCCTGTACCTCATTTACCTCATCTGACAGTGCCGAAATGAAGATAACAGGAATCTCGGCGCTTAAAGGATTCTCCTTGAGTCGGCGTAGCACTTCATAGCCATCCATGTGCGGCATTCTGATATCAAGCAGGATTAGCTCTGGGGGAGGCGAAGCGACCGCCAATTGCAAGGCACTTGGACCATTGTTGGCGGTAATCACAGTAAATTCGATGCGCAGAATAGCCATCAATAACTGAAGGTTTTCAATTATATCATCAACAATGAGGATCAGCGGTTTTTCATTGCCGAATTTATTCATCTCTTCTCCTGCCGTTGTTGCGTAAGGAGGTGATCAGAGCTAACCACCTCAGCAAAGATTTTGCCTACGATGCCCTCCATATCACTGCCCTCCCCCACACTCAGTTCATCGAGCAGTGTCTCATGCAGTATAGTCAACCTCAGCTAGGCCAACAGCTTATCTGGACTCAGCGGCACCGCAACTACATGTCTAATCAGGGCAATTGCACTACTTTGAGCGCATCGTAAACATCAGCGTACTGTGTGGCACCCAATAACTTGTTCATACCAGGG
>JARRQF010000134.1:0-9338 GCA_037382065.1 Candidatus Thiodiazotropha sp.
TTCGTATATTTGAGTGAGATATTCCATGGTGTTTTTAAACCGATAGGTCACTCTTTTTGAAGTCGCGATAAAATTCGTGATTGCGTAGGATGCGGTGAGCGGTGCGAACCGCATCAATACTGAGGTGGCTCACGAACATCAATGATGCGGTTCGTACCTCACCACATCCTACGTTTTATCCCTTAATGGTGGGACAGCCCCCCCTACGACTTTTGCGACACCCTCCGGGAGGAGAAGGGATGTTCTTTTTTTAGCTTGCCCATTGCCTGATATCTATTCCATTTAACAACCCATAAAGTACCCCAGCAAAGCTTTAATAAGTATGCATATGCCAAGAGACAAGAGAATCTAGTGTGGTGCTTCATACAAACTAGTCGAGAAAACTAGTCGAGACACTCACTCAATATCAGAAAGCGCTTAGAATTCGCATGACACATTTCATGGTATCTTTTCAAAGTTGGTCCTGAGCCATTCATCGACTGCTTTCTGGCATGAGTCACATCGATACGTTCTGTTATGAATAATGATGTAAGCTGCGCTTACGCCATTTTATACTCCCCTCACCCTGGCCCTCTCCCGGGAGAGGGTGTTGTAAAAGCATGCAGCGAATATTCGCAAAAGTCGTAGGATGTGGTGAGGTACGAACCGCATCATTGATATTCCTGAATCACTACAAGCTGTTGTTGATGCGGTTCGCACCGCTCACCACATCCTACGTTTTAGCCCTTGCTGGTTGGGCAACGACCCCCACCTACGACTTTTGCGACACCCTCCCTTGCGGGAGAGGGGGATCTAATAACCGATGAGCTCGCTAAACTTCTCAACCAAAACGAAATGCTTTGCAAGATTTTTATGGCGATTTATTTCTATTAGCACGAAAACGAGTCCTTTGTAGTGCAATTGCCCTAGCGTTTCTTCGAGCACCCTTGCCTTCGCCTACCTGTTCCCTTCTTCCAAGGGCCATGTCTGGATTTTCACCAGCTAGCCAGCTACCATGCCAGTCACGCATCACTTCGTTCTGCGGGCGCCAGGCATTAACCTCTAAACGAGAAATAGGAGAAATCATTGTATATTCCAAAGTTCAACGAAGAAACAGATGTTTCTGTATTGCATTCCTTAATTAAGGAGAATCCTTTTGGAGCTTGGACAACGGTTTCAAAAGGAGAATTAACAATAAATCATATACCGTTTGTGCTAAATGAAAACAAGGGAGAGTACGGGACTCTTCTTGGACATGTCGCAAAAAAGAATCCCATTTGGGAAAGCTTTTCAAAAGATATTGAGTCAGCTATCGCTTTCCAGGTACATGACTCCTATATAAGCCCTTCTTGGTATCCTACGAAGCATGAGCATGGAAAAGCAGTTCCTACTTGGAACTACACCGTAGTTTATGCCTGGGGAATACCAAAAGTGATTGAAGATCGCGAATGGCTTCTCACTCATGTAGAAGAAATTACAAGTATTCATGAGCGTGACCAGAAATTACCGTGGAAGGTATCTGATGCCCCTGACGAATACATAGATAGATTATTGGGTTTTATTGTGGGCATAGAAATACCAATTACAAAGCTTAAAGGTAAATTCAAATTGGGCCAAAATAGGTCGGAGGCGGATAAATTAGGTACGATTGTAGGTTTGGTATCTAAGAATACTGATAAGTCTAAAGGTTTAGCTAGTCTTTTGAATAAGCATATTGAAGAAAGTAAATAAGGCTAACAAGCCAATAGAGTCGGACGGTCCTTCGTGAAGGAAAATCTTAACCTTATGTGGCCGCTCATAACGGCTAATACCGCCACAATATAATTAGACGCATTGGCCCTACCTGAAGAGGCATGACGTCAACTTACATGAGAATGTAGGCGGTCGTTGACTCGCTCAGCCCTCTAAAAAAACACCAATCCAAATCAATAATCTACCAGCTTGCCTATCGCCTGGGTAAAATCATCTCAATCAAAAGTGTCATGTCATCTATAATATGGTTCCTATTAGCAAGCCTTTTCTGTTCCGTTTTAACCTAAAAAGATCAGTTGGACAGCGTGAAGGGGGCGCTTGTGGTGGTGCAGGGCAAGGGTCGCTCCTGCACATCCCTGTGCCCGCGACACTTGTGCATCCATGCACGGCGCGCAACGACGCGGAATAGCCCGCTATTTCAAGGAGTTGCAACGCCGCCACAAGCGTGCCATTCATGCTGTAGCGTGATTCACCCAGTAGGGTACCCTAACCATCGAAGCTATTTTCATCAAAATCAGAAACCTGTTATTAGAATGGAGCAGTCAACTGATTTTTTTAGGTTTAAATACAAAGCTATACTTACAGAGAGGGTTGGACCGGAGTTTCGGGGTAATCACAGTCTCTAGCAGATAAAACATGTTTGTTTATAAAGAGTTGGAAACCTTATTCGCACAGGGGGCATTGCGAGTCAAACGAAGTCGAGATAAAGACGGCAATAGCGTTGTGCTCAAAGGGTTGACCATCGATGCCTCTGCCGAGGCGATCCGCCGCTTGAGGCACGAATATGAGGTACTGAAAAAAATTGAACTGCCGGGTGTGATCCGAACCCTAGGGATAGAAGAGGTAGATGGTGGGCTGACCTTATTGCTGGAGGATATCGGCGGCGAATCACTCGAACGCATAGTCTTATCGAATACACCATTTACCATTGAACAGTCCCTTGAACTAGCGATAGGGTTAGCTGAGACACTTGCCTACCTGCATCAACAGCGCATCGTTCACAAGGCCATAAATCCGGCCCATATCATAGTCAATGTTACAAATGCCGAATTTCGCCTGACTGGTTTTGGATTTTCCGATGAGCTGCCGCAAAGCGGTGTTGCGTTGCAACCACCTACGGCCATTGAGGGAAATCTTGCCTATATCTCTCCCGAGCAGACCGGCCGCATGAACAGACGGGTTGACTATCGCTCAGACTTCTATTCCCTAGGCGTCACACTCTATCGAATATTGACCGGCAGGCTTCCTTTTAAGGTAAGCGATGCATTGGGAATGGTTCACTGCCACATCGCTAAAACAGCGGTTTCTCCTTACGAACTCAATCCAGACATACCGGAGATGGTCTCCAATATCGTAATGAAGTTAATGGCAAAGATGGCGGATAATCGCTATCAGAGTGCCTGGGGACTCAAGGCGGACTTGGAAAAATGCCTCAATGAATTGAGAGATGGAAAAAGGCTTCATCGTTTCGAGCTCGGAGTTGAGGATTTCAGCGATCGGTTGCGCATACCACAAAAACTTTATGGTAGAGATAAAGAGATTGCTCAATTGGGTGAGGCTTTCAACAGCGTAGTCACAGGGACGGGCGGCCTATTTCTTGTCGCAGGATATCCTGGTATTGGAAAGACATCCCTTGTGCACGAGACTCTCCGGCTTATCGTGGAGAAGCGTGGCAGCTTCATCGAAGGCAAATTTGATCAGTTACAGCGTAATGTACCCTACTTTGCATGGATTCAGGCTTTTAAGGTTTTATTTGACAATCTGCTAATGGAGAGCGAAGAACGGCTGGAGGAGTGGAAACAGACCATGCTCTGTTCCCTGGATTCAATGGGGCGAATTCTAACTGATGTTATTCCTAATCTGGAACTGATCATTGGACCACAGCCACAGGTTCCTATACTTAGGGCTAAAGAGGCTCAGAACCGGTTTAACTACCTATTCATCGAATTTATCAAAGCATTAGCCACACAGGAGCATCCTCTGCTGATCTTCCTGGATGATCTGCAGTGGATAGACGCCGCATCGCTGAACCTGTTACAGATGATCATGAGCAGAAACGGTCTCTCTCATATACTTGTGGTCGGAGCCTACAGAGACAATGAAGTGGATGCTTCGCACCCATTGAGCATGACAATTGAAGCGCTACGGGCACAAGATGCAAAAATCGATAGTTTGATCCTCGAAAAAATCTCTGAAGAATCAGTCAATGAACTGATATCCGATACACTGCATCGAGACCGTTCCGAAACCACTTCACTGACCCAGCTTCTCTATTCAAGGACAGGAGGAAACCCCTTTTTTCTGTTTCAAACCTTAATCACATTGACAGAGAGCCAGGCAATCACGTTTGACATTAAAAGCAGGCGCTGGAAATGGAATATGTCCGCGCTTAAAAAAATGAAATTCACAGACAGCGTGATTGAGTTAATGTCACAAAAAGTATGCAAAATCTCCCGCTCAGCCCGGCTGATTCTTCAGCAAGCTGCGTGCATTGGCGCCCGCTTCACGCTTGAAACATTGAGCATCATCTGTAACAAGACAGTTGATACCATCCTTACTGAGTTGCAACCTGCCTTTGATGAGATGCTTATTATTTCATCCGGTCCCGACATTGAGTTCGCGCATGATCGCGTTCAGCAGGCAGTCTACTCTCTGATCGCTGAGAAAGAGCGAGCAGCCATACACTGGCGGATTGGCAAGCTACTACTCAATGAGCCCTCTCAACGTAAACGCAATGAGCACTTTTTCGATACCGTAAATCACCTCATCATCGGGGCACAAAGCTTTGCGACCTCGCAGGAGAAAGAAACGCTTGTCGAAATGATCTGCCAGGCGGGTCGAAAAGCAAAAACGAGCGCAGCCTTCGCCTCTGCTTTGGAATATTTCGAAGCGGCTCTGAATCTGCTTGGAGAGACGCGCTGGGAAGAGCGATACCAGACCATGCTCATGCTCCATCAGGAGGCGTCCGAAACCGCTTGTCTCTGCGGCCGGTATGATCGTATGAAAGCGTTGGTTGAGGTGACGCATCAGCAGGCAAAATCCCTACTGGATGAGATCCCAACCTACGAAACTGAAATCAGGGCATTGACAGCTCAGGGCGAACTTCTCCCGGCAATTCGTCATGGTTTGACCGTTTTGGATCGCCTCGGGATGCGGCTGCCAGAGGAGCCGTCGGTAAGGGAGCAAGAAGAACATATGGCGACCACGCTTGGCTTGCTACAAGCGACGACGATCGAAGGGCTTGGCGATCTCCCGATAATGACCTCACCAATACAACTGGCCTGTACCCGAGTCTTCAGTGAACTGGGAGAGCCAGCCTATGCCGCTTCTCCGAGGTTTTTCCTGGTGTGGGCTTCGTTGATGGCCGAACTATCACTGCGTTACGGCAATTGCGCTTTATCCCCTTTTGCCTACGCTGCCTATGCGCTCGCGCTCTGCGCCATCGGCGAGCATGTGGAGACTGGCTCAAGGTTGGCAAAGGCTGCCATCTCGATGCTCGAACAGGTAGGCGCCCAGTCGCTGCGGTGTCGGCTTCTCAATATTTATGGCTGCACAATCCAGCCTTGGACGGAGGCTCTGCGAAACACGCTTCCTACACTGCAGGATGCCGTCAATAGTGGGGCTACATCGGGCGACTTCACATCTGCCAGCTATGCTGCATTCAACTCATGTACCGCCGCTTTTTTCATGGGTGAGCCGCTAGATCTGCTCATCCAGCGAATGCAATCAAACCTTAATGTCATTGCTGACATGAATCAGTCCTATATCTGGAACTGGATTGCCTTTCATCTTATCACTATCCAGCGCCTGCATGGTATTGCTGATCGATCCTGCGAGCTTGAGACATTTAATAACGAACAGTGGTTGGCATCGGCGAAACAGGCGAATGACCAATGTGGCCTAGCCTACTACTTTCTCAACCGACTGATCGAAGACTACCTGCTTGGTGAAAGCAGGTCGGGCCAGGCTCTTATACATCTTACCGAAGTGGAAGCAAACCAGACCGGTTTTCAGGGAGCCTTTGCTGTGCCAGTCTTATACTTCTATGGTTCTCTGGTGCGCTTAGATTATAGTAACGAAGAAGCAACCTCACTGCTTAATGAGATACGTGAAAAGCGTGGCAAGCTAGCAGAGTTGGCCCATTTAGCGCCGATGAACTTTCAGCATAAGTGCGACCTAATCAGTGCAGAGATCGCGCGCATCGAAGGCAATCAGTGGCAAGCAGCTGGATTGTACGAAAAGGCTATCGCCGGAGCACAAAATAACGGCTTTCTCACAGAAGAGGCCCTCTGTTGCGAACGGGCGGCACGATTCTATCTGGAAAATGATATGGAAACTGCCGGCGAACTCCATATGCGCAAAGCACTTGAGAGGTTTGCGCGTTGGCAGGCTTGGGAAAAAGTAAGGGCTTTGCAAGCAAAGCACCCACAATGGCTGGCGCAAAAGCTCGAGCCATATCCAGTCAAAGCGCTGAATTCACTGGACCTGAGTACAGTGATGAAAGTCACTCACACCATTTCAAGCGAGATGGAAATGGATAAGCTGCTCAATGCTGCAATACGCATGGTAATTGAGAATGCCGGAGCACAGCGCGGATTTTTACTCTTAGAAACAGATGAAAAATGGATCCTTGCAGCAAAAGGAGAGACCGGCAAAACAGAAATAACCATTTCACAGTCACTCGGCATTGATGAAAGTGATGCCGTATCTCTAAGTGTTATCCGCTTTGTGATACGTACGAAACAGAGAATCGTACTGAACGATGCCGCAAATCAAGGTGAATTTACGAATGATTCATATATCAGGCGAGAAAAAACAAAATCATTGCTCTGTACCCCGCTCTCAAGCCGAGGCAAACTAATAGGTATTCTTTATCTGGAAAATAACCTGACCACCCACTCCTTTACCGCCGAAAGGATTCAGCTTCTGGAAATGCTTCTTACTCAGGTCGCAATATCCCTGGAGAACGCCAGAATCTATGAGATATTACGTAAAAGCCAGGAAAAATATCGCCGTATTTTTGAAACTACCAGTGAAGGCATTTGGGAGCAGAATGAAGATTTCAAAACCATCTACGTCAATGAACGTATGGCCGATATGATGGGGTACAGGGTGAAGGATATTGAGGGTCGACCCGTTACAGACTTTATGTTCAAAGAGGATATATCAGATTACCTATTAAAGACTGAAAATCGAAGAAAGGGCGATGCGGAAGTCGACGAATGCCGATTTATCAAGCAAGACGGAACGACGCTCTGGACGCTCCTCTCAGTCACGCCTGTCATTGATGGTGGCCGATTTATTGGGCTTTATACCATGCACACCGATATTACCGAGCGCAAGCAAACAGAAGCAGCGCTACAACAAAGCGAGGAACTACTAAGCGCCTCGCAGCATCTCGCTAAAATGGGTGGTTGGGAATTTGATGTCAAGCTTGGAAAGTCATTCTGGAGTGAGGAACTCTACCATATCCATGAAATCCCCAAAGATCCTACTATAGACCAGATCGAGGAGAGTCTGAATTGTTACCGCATTGAGGACCGTTCATCAGTTATGGCTGCATTTAAAAAAGTTTGTGAGAATGGAGAACCCTACGACCTTGAATTTCCTTTCACTACTTACAAGGGAAAGCACCTGTGGATTCGCACAATCGCACAGCCAGTTTACGAGCAGGGCCAGGTGGTGCGTGTTATTGGAAGCCTAATGGATATTACTGACCGGAAACAGATCGAGGAGGAACTCTTGCGCTATAAGGCGCAACTGGAGGAGAAAGTAAAACAACGTACTGCGGAGTTGCTATTAGCACGCGATGCGGCTGAAGAGGCAAATAGGGCCAAGAGTATGTTCCTGGCCAATATGAGCCATGAACTACGTACCCCGCTCAACGCTATCCTTGGCTTTTCTTCGATGATGCAACAAGAACCATTACTCACTGATGGTCAGCGTCAAAAGCTCGATATTATTAATCGCAGTGGTGATCATCTGCTGACACTTATCAATGATGTGCTCGAAATCGCTAGGATCGAGGCAGGACGTGTGCAAATTGAGAATAAGCCATTCGACCTGGGCGATATGGTGCGTGATGTCACCGACATGATGCGTGTACGCGCCGAAGAGCGAGCACTGCAACTGCAGATCGAGCAGGCTTCACTCGTTCCACGTTACATTATTGGCGATGAAGCACGTCTACGCCAAATACTGATTAACTTAATGGGTAATGCCATAAAGTTTACTCAACAGGGAGGCGTGACTCTACGGCTGGGTGTGAAAGACAATAAAACCAGCCATCTGCTGATAGAGGTTGAGGATAGTGGTATCGGTATTGCGCCTGAAAAGCGCCAGTACATCTTCAAACCCTTTGTGCAACTAAGTGGTCAGAGCGGCGGCAAGGGTACAGGACTCGGGTTAACCATAACAAAACAATTCGTGCAGATGATGGGCGGGAGCATCAAGCTGGAAAGCGTACTCGGTAAAGGCTCGCTGTTTAAAATCGAGCTGCCACTCAATAACGCAAAAGAAAGTGATATCATAAAACTGGTGAAGGCAGAGAGAAGACGTGTGATACAGTTGGCCCCTGGTCAACCGGAATACAGGATTCTGATTGTGGAGGACCAGCGTGAAAATCAATTGCTTCTTGAAGAGCTGCTTGTGTCTATTGGATTCCAGGTTAAAATAGCTAAGAGCGGTGCGCAGGGAGTAGAACTGTTTCGCAGCTGGCATCCACATTTCATCTGGATGGACCGGCGCATGCCAAAAATGGATGGCATGGAAGCAACACAGCATATCCGTAAGCTTGCTGGTGGCAAACAGGTAAAGATCGTTGCGGTGACTGCATCGGCGTTCGCTGAGCAGCGTGACGAAATGATCGCAGCCGGCGTGGATGACTTTGTACGCAAACCCTTCAGCGCAGCCGATATATACGACTGCTTATCGAAACACCTGGGAGTAAAATATCTTTATCAATCTACTCCCAAGGTGCAAGAACAGAATATCATCATCACCTCAGAGATGCTGGATGCTTTACCCGAGCAATTGCTTTATGAACTCGATAGGGCACTGAATAGCCTTGACAGTGAGCAGATCAAGTCAATCATACAACAATGTGCGATACATGATCATGTTTTAGCTGAAAAGCTGAGTCAACTTGCAGATAATTTCAACTACCCGGCTATTCTGCGGATCTTAAGTAAAGAGAGCTGATTATTGAAATTTATTCATCTTTAAATTCACATCTATTGCTTTTTCCAAGTACGGCATCTCTTTTCTTCGCCATCACTCTACATCCTTATTGGAAAGGTATCCAAGTCCAATAAATACATCAATAAGACAAATATAGCCTTTTAGCAGAATAGCCCGAAAACCCTCGCCCAATGCGGGCGGGGATGAAAGGGCTAATCAGGCGAACAACCAAGTGCGAAACACTGTATCTGCGTCTTAAATAGGTGTTTAAATCATTACTTCCATCATGTACACTCAATTGAAATACCTTTGTTAAGCTATTATCCTAGTCCAACTGATCTTTTTAGGATTAAATAAAAGCATTGTATCATTGAGCGCTGAAATGTTAAAAGCTACGAAAGTCAGAATTTACCCAACCCCAGAGCAAG
>JARRQF010000135.1:0-10073 GCA_037382065.1 Candidatus Thiodiazotropha sp.
ATTGAACTTAAAGCGGCTGGACTGTCGTTTTCGCTTGCGGAGTCTGTGTCATCCAATCATTCACTTGATTGTTACGGACGTTGAAGCAAGAAGCCTCGCCCAAAGCAACTTGTTGCGCCAGGCGGGGAGTAGTCACTATTCCCAGAGAGCTAGAATAGTGGTTATGGCTTGCGTGAACTCTTCAAAGGAGTGGGGCTTTACAATATAGTCATCAACATCATATTCAAAAGCGGCAGCTCGGTCTTTGGGTTCATTGGAAGAAGTGAGAACAATAATTCGTTGGGCCTTCAAGGCAGGATCGCTACGTAGTTTATGTAAAAATTCGATACCGCTCATCTTGGGTAGATTGAGGTCCAGAATAATCAGGCTGGGAGAGATTGTTTTCATCCCATTCCTGCCATGTAACATGTCGAGCGCCTCAAGACCGGTTCTCGCAATATAAAGTGGATTGTGAATCTCATTCTTTTCTATGACGCGCTGGACCGTCATAATATCGACCCGATCATCTTCGATCAGTAGTATTATTTCATTGCTTTTCAACATAACTGGTTACCCAGGAAAAAACGGCGACTCCTACAGCGCTCACTGAACTTCGTTTTACGCGACATAGCTCGCTGATATCGGGCAGAGCGTTCTTGATGTTTCTAAAACGATTGAGCGGTTCAATGTGGCTGCCATCGCTTAAAGTGGTGAAGCGACACATAACGCGTGATTGCTCACCATTGGGCTGTAGTTCGTATTTGAATGCTTGCAAACGCTTCATGCCTAAATCATACAAGGAAAGGCCAGACTTGAAAAAGCGAGAAGGATGTCAAATGGCGCAAAAGAGGTGCATTACGTCTCCTGATGGTCATACTAGTTATTGTGGTTGGTGTGGTTCTGCTGCTTCGTTTTGTAGACCCACCGACTTGGTCCTGGAAGCTACAAAGAGAGTTCAATCCTCCGGCTGGCTATCCCAAACAACCCCGACACCATTGGCTAGAGCTGGATCAGATTGCACCTGCAGTTCTGCTTGCGGTTATCGCCTCTGAAGATCAACGATTTCCAAATCACCACGGAATCGATTTTGATGCAATTTATAAAGCTGTTGAAGGCGCTGTCAGGGGGAGGCGTTTACGCGGTGCCAGCACCCTGACACAACAGACAGCCAAGAATCTTTTTCTCTGGTCTCGAAGAGACTTCAGTCGGAAATTTATGGAAGTCGGTTTAGCTCTTTTACTGGAGCTCATTTGGGATAAACATAGGATTCTTGAGGTATATCTGAATATTGTTGAGTTTGGTCCAGGAATTTATGGCATTGAGGCAGCTAGCGAATACTGGTATCACCAATCGGCGGATAGCATCACTGAGCGTCAGGCAGCACGGCTTGCGGCTGTACTTCCCAGTCCCTGGAAGTATCGTGCCGAACCTGCAACGCCTTATGTCGCTGAACGTGCTCGTTGGATCGAGCAACAGATGGATCAGTTGGGATATGCCTGGTTGGCCCCGATGGGTGATTGAACCTAAAAAAATCAGTTGACCGCTCCCTTCTAATAGCAGGTTTCTGATTTTGAAGAAAATAGCTTCAATCCTATTCCTACAGATTTGGCCTGCATTTTGCTGCCTGTTTTGTGATGATCTGTAACGCGTTGATTGATGGTTACAGGCTGCTTTTACATTGATTGGGAGAATGGCATTGGGCGCTTATATCTGGATCGGGATGCTGTCAACCTCTGTTGTGCTTTCTGTCACGATACAGCTAATGGCACCAGGGTCGGGGCTGATTGCTATCGTTGCGGGGCTTTTCTTAGTAATTGGTGGGACTTTACTCACTGTGATCATGAGTCATTCATTGTTATCACTTATCGCATTGTGGCATTTATTCCGTGATTTCCGGCAACTGGATACAGAGCAGAATGAAGGGGGAGATGAGTCTTTGCATCGTTTTCTGCAAGCGGCAAACTTTTTCCGCCGCGGTGAAATTCGGCCGGCCGAAGCCATCGTTCAGCAGATATCAGAGCCACTCTTGCGTCGGGGAGCACAATTGGTTCTTGATGGCTTTCCTCGGGATCAAGTCAACCTTACTCTGCAACGTCAAATCGCTGAAGAGAGGGATCATTTGCGACAGCCAGCCGATATGCTGCGTGCCATGAGTGGCTATGCCCCAGCATTTGGCATGCTTGGCACCTTACTTGGTCTGGTGCAGATGTTATTTGGCCTGGGGTCAGGGGATATGGCCTCTATTGGCGCGGCTATGGGATTCGCTATGCTCACAACGGTATACGGCCTTGTACTGGCTAACCTAATGTTAAAGCCGCTGGCAAGTAAGCTTGAACAACGTGGCAGACGTCTGATTACCTGCCGTGTCGCATACCTTCAGGCGGTGATAATGCTTTATGACAAGCAGCATAGTGAATTGATTAGGGAGATGGTGAGCGAAGCTAACACTAAGCCGACTGTTCAGCAGGCAGTGGTTCAATTGCAGTTGGTTGCATCGTAGTGACAAGCAACTTATATGGTAAAGAAGTATTGGATACCAATATTTGGTATGCCTGGGAAGCAGAGACATCAGACACAAGCTGGTTATTAACCTATGTGGATGTGCTGAGTGTTATTCTGGCCATGCTGGTGATTCTGCTTGGTCAGGCAGCCGTCCAACAGTCACAACCATTGGAAGAGGATCGTTTTCTCGGTGGTGTTTCGGTACAACTTCTATCAAATAGACAGGAGGCCGTGCTGCCTCAGGCTCTCCTAAAGGAGCAGGCTCTCCTAAAGGAGCAGGCTCTCCTAAAGGAGCAGGTTCTCCCAAAGGAGCAGGTTCTCCCAAAGGAGCAGGTTCTCCCAAAGGAGCAGGCCCTCCCAAAGGAACAGGTCCTTCCAAAGGAGCAGGCCCTCCCAAAGGAACAGGTTCAGCTACCACAACCCCTGGCTGATGATTCAGCGGAGTCCCGACTGGTGGATGCCATTGAGGCTCGGTTTCAGGGTGAAGTAAGAGTTGTGCGGCGAGAGCATGGTATCTCACTTGATATTGCTGATGTTATTTTATTTCACTCAGGTGAGGCAGCCCTGCGCCCAGAAGCTCAACCTGTTTTAGGTCGTCTTGCTGAGACGCTTCAAGAGATTGGTGAAGCAAATATTGCAGTTGAGGGACATACTGATGATCGTCCAGTCAAAGGCGGACGGTTTCAATCTAATTGGGATTTGGCAGCAGCAAGAGCCAATGCTGTCACCCGTTTTTTGCTGGAGCAGGGTTTTCCGCCAAAGTATCTTCGTTCGATCAGTTTTGCTGACACCCAACCAGTTGCTGATAACAGTAGCGCGGCAGGGCGTGCGAAAAATCGCCGGGTTAATCTGCGGGTAGATTTTTTGTGAGCAGAGTGAATCTAGAATTCGCTGTGGATACTAGCGTGGTGCTTCATACCAATTGACGATGATAGCAAGACGCTAAGCGGCGTGCGCCGCCGGGAGGGGAAGGGGCCACACATAGTAATGTGGCCCCTTTGCTTTGGCTGACCTAAGAGCCAGCTAATGCTTCATTCAGTTTGGGATTTTTAGAGATGAAGAATTTACAGAGGTACTACATTATCGGCCTGAGGACCTTTTTTGCCCTCAACTTCGGTAAATTCGACTTTCTGGCCATCATCTAAAGAACGGTGGCCTTCTCCGACAATTGCACGAAAATGGACAAAAAGGTCTTTGCCCCCTTCGCGTTCGATAAAACCAAAACCCTTAGCGCTGTCGAACCACTTGACGGTTCCGGTTTGTCTTTCTGACATCTGTAAATACCTCGAAAATTTTCTAATATATCTGTTTCAATGAGCAAGTCATTCTTACGAGACTTAGTATGAGCCTTCAAAAAACCAGTTCGGAGTATCTCAATGAAACAGCGAAAATTCTGGTATTCAAGGCAGGACTAAGAGCACGCAGATAGTCAAGATATATCGCTCCATTAGGAAATGCAAACTCGAGTGTGGCCTGTTTGTTTTTTTGTTTACTAATAACTCTTATTATATTAATAATAACAATGGTTTATCCAGAGTTGAACAGAACTCAAAAATAAAGCATTTGTGGTTTCGGTCTGGGTGCTTTTACTGCCTGCCGATGCTTACTCCTAACAACATCAGTTGATTACTCCCTTCTGAGACCAATTTGCTAATTTTTTAAAAAACTATTCGATGTCGATACCAACCTCGCCACTCCCTGGCAAGATATATTGCGCTAGGGGAGGCTATTATCCTCCTAGCAGCGAGGCCCGTTCCCGGCCGCCCTTATTGGTGCGTCGATGCTGTGGCTTTGCCGAAGTATCACTTGCTGTGCGCCGGGTAGGTTTGTGAGTGGTTTTGGCTTGAGCACTTTTCTTATTGTTAGCTGAGGTACCGCTTCTGCATTGGCCTTCCTGTCTATTATTGGGTTTCGATCCAGAATGGCTTCGTGTAGCGCCACTGTTTCGTGATGGAGAAGACCTTTTATTGCTTCGTCCATTCTGAATAGGCTCTGCCTTGATGGATGGGTCTGGCTCGTAACCCTCAAGCACCTTTTGCGTGATCGGTTTTTTCAGTAACCGCTCAATATCTCGTAACAATTTGTGCTCATCAACACAAACCAGAGAGATGGCTTCACCTTCACATCCAGCACGTCCCGTTCTGCCGATTCGGTGAACATAGTCTTCAGGTACGTTGGGAAGCTCGTAGTTGACGACATGAGGTAATTGATCGATATCCAGGCCACGAGCAGCGATGTCGGTGGCTACCAAAACCCTAATCTCACCGCTTTTGAAACTGGTCAAAGCACGGGTTCTAGCTCCCTGGCTCTTATTGCCGTGAATTGCAGCAGCACTTAATCCGTCTTTTTCCAGCTGCTGGGCGAGGCGGTTGGCACCATGTTTCGTTCTTGTAAATACCAAAACCTGACGCCAGTTATTTGAACCAATCATATGGCTTAACATCTCGCGTTTGCGATTTTTATCCACCGGATGAACGCACTGTTGAATGTGCTCTGCCGTGGTATTTCGGCGCGCGACTTCAACCAATTCAGGATTATTTAAGAGACGCTGTGATAGCTTTTTGATCTCATCAGAGAAGGTTGCTGAAAAGAGTAGTGTCTGGCGCTTCAAATTGTTGGGCAATAGGTTGAGAACCTTGCGAATGTCATGAATAAAGCCCATGTCGAGCATGCGGTCGGCTTCGTCCAATACCAGAATCTCAATCTGAGAGAGGTCGACGGTTCTTTGGTTTGCGTGATCAAGTAGCCTGCCTGGGGTGGCTACCAGTATATCGACGCCACGGCGTAATTTTTCGATTTGAGGGTTGATTTTAACCCCACCGAAGACGACAGCCGACTTCAGTGGCAGATGGCGACCATAGGTCTCAATACTCTGTTCCACCTGGGCAGCTAATTCACGGGTCGGTGTGAGTACCAGAGCACGAACCGAACGGCTACTACTTTTGTGCTTCTGATCGATTGTCAGGCGCTGCAACATAGGCAGGGTGAAGCCTGCAGTTTTTCCTGTGCCGGTTTGAGCGCCGGCTAGAATATCCTTACCTTGAAGAATAAGTGGAATCGCTTTTTGTTGAATTGGTGTGGCTTGTGTGTAGCCCTGCTCGCCCACAGCGCGCAGTAATTCGGCCGAGAGGCCGAGAGATTCAAAAGACATTTGGGATATATACTCCAGTCGTGCCCTCCCTTGAACAGCAATTGCTGGCGGGAGCCGGTCTGGGCTGGATAAAGTTGATTGATTTTCTAAGCGGGCAGCCAGCCCATTGGGATGGGGCTGGCATACAGCTAAAGATTTTTTCCGGTAATCATGAAGATTACAAGGGGCGCTAAACCGGTTGGGCGCTACGGAAAGCCAAGCATCTTAGCAGAAAGTTATGCGCCAGTCTGTTTTCTTTTCTTCTTTTTTGCCTTGAAACTCCGCTTTTTGCTCTTTTCTGGCACTGATTCTTCAAGTAGCGAAATATTCAGGCGTTGCCCGCAAACCCAAGCCTTTTTTAAATCCTGGAAAACATCATTCGGCATGCCTGTTGGCAGATCAACCACACTATGATCGCTCTGGATGTCGATGCGTCCAATATGCTTGGCATCCAAGCCAGCCTCATTGGCAATGGCTCCAACGATGTTGCCGGGTTTTACCTCGTGATCGTGTCCTACCTCAATTCGGTAGCGTTCCATCCCTTTTATAGGCTTGGATAGCGATTTGGATTGGGATTTTCCGCTACGCTCTCGGCTAGGCTTAGTGCTGTTTTCCCGTTGTTGAGGCCTCTCTTTTTCAGCTTTAAGCAGCAGAGGTTTATCACCCAGAGAGCGTTTGGCCAGAGCAGCGGCAATCTCTATTGCAGGAATATCATGCTCCTGCTGATATTGCTCCAGGAGCCCCTGCATGAAATCGAGTTCCCCGGCTGCCAGAGTGTCAGTAATGCTCTGTTTGAAATCGGAGATACGCTTGTTATTGACTACCTCATTACTGGGTAGCTCCAAGCGATCAATCTTCTGCCGTGTCGCTTTTTCAATGGCTCCAAGCATGCGTCGTTCCCTAGGGGCAACAAATAGAATAGCATCACCCGTACGGCCGGCGCGTCCGGTACGGCCGATACGATGAATATAAGACTCTGTATCATGCGGGATGTCATAGTTAATGACATGGCTAATCCGATCGACATCCAGACCTCGAGCAGCGACATCTGTGGCAATCAGGATATCCAATGAACCACGCTTGAGATTTTCAACCATCTGTTCGCGCTGTTTTTGCACCATATCGCCATTTAATGCTGCTGCGGCATAACCTCTTGCCTTCAGGCGCTCTGCCAGTTCGGTAGTGGCGGTCTTAGTTCGCACGAACATAAGGATGGCATCAAATGGTTCAACCTCAAGTATACGTGTCAGAGCGTCCAGTTTATGTACACCGCTGACTAACCAGTAGCGCAGTTTAATGGTGTCAGCGGTGGCAGTGCGTGATTTGATGGCAATTTCATGAGGATTGTTTAAATGACGACGGGCGATGCGTTGAATCTCTTTTGGCATGGTGGCTGAAAAGAGCGCGATCTGTCTATCTGCCGGGGTTTGTTCGAGAATCCACTCTACGTCATCAATAAAGCCCATGCGTAGCATCTCATCCGCTTCATCCAGCACCAATGCCTGAATGGCATCGAGTTTCAGGGTGCCTTTACGCATATGGTCCATAACTCTGCCAGGCGTACCAACCACCACATGGACCCCACGCTTGAGTTGGCGAATCTGTCCAGAATAGTCCTGGCCACCATAGACAGGTAGCACATGAAATCCCTTTAATTCAGAGGCATAACGTTGAAAGGCTTCCGCTACCTGAATTGCCAGCTCCCGAGTCGGTGCGAGTACCATTACCTGAACCTGTTGTTTATTCAGGTCGAGTCGGGCTAGCAGCGGTAGAGCAAATGCTGCGGTTTTACCGGTGCCAGTAGGCGCATGTCCCAGTAAATCTTGCCCTTCTAGTAAAAAAGGGATGGTTTGAGCTTGGATTGGAGATGGTGTTTCGTAGCCCACCTTATCCAACGCGGCCAATAGCGGGGTAGGCAAGTTTAAATCTTTGAAGCTAATGGAAGCGGAATTGTCATCTGACATAGAGGGTTCCTGGTGGGGGTACGAGTCAAGCGGCCATAGCCATGGCTGGGCGGTGCAGTATAATCCTAAAAAGATCAGTTGGACAGCGTGAACCTAAAAAATCAGTTGACCGCGCCATTCCAATGGCTTCTCGTCGCGCTGAAATCGTCAAACAGTATAGGACACCACACTAGGGCGGCAAAAGTGTCAAAATAGTTTACTATAAACTTCACCTGCAAATTTTTCGTCATCTGGCACAGTCTATCAGGAGTAGTCATGAGGCCTAACAAGATCTGGGTGGATGCTGATGCCTGCCCGAAGGTTATTAAAGAGATTCTATTTCGGGCCGCTGATAGGGTGGGTGTTGCACTTATCCTAGTTGCTAATCAGCCACTTCAGATACCCGGTTCCAAAAATATCAGCACGGTCCAGGTGGGGGCTGGTTTCGATGTTGCTGATAACTACATCGTACAGCAGTCACAAGCTGGAGATCTGGTGATTACCGCTGATATCCCATTAGCTGCCGAGCTAATCCCCAAGGGCTGTCTGGCACTGAATCCACGAGGCGAGCTTTATACCGAAGAGAATATCCGTCAGCGACTGAATATGCGTGATTTTCTTGATACTTTGCGGGGTAGTGGGGTGAATACTGGTGGACCGCCAGCGCTTAATCAAACCGACCGTCAGAACTTTGCCAACCAACTGGATCGGTTGCTGGTATAGCTAGTGTGGTGCTTCATACAAATTGACGATTATAGAAGCCTGCTCCGTCCAGGAGACAAGGCGCAATGCGCAGGGAATGGCTCGCCCTTTTCAAGCATTGCAACGCAGTATCCTGGCCTGAGCAGGCTTCCCTTCGGGCGAGACGCTATAATCGTCAATTTGTATGAAGCACCACACTAGCGTTAATCATGTCAAAAAAGATGACAAACAGGCATTAGCCACTAATCAAACGATATTTAAAGAAGTGATATTACCCCAAAGCCAAAAAAGGTTCAAATCGCTAATCCTTATCAAGTAGCGAGCTTTCACCGCCAATCTTTACCATCGTCATTGCGGTGCATACCAGAATCCAGATGCTTCGCAAGTTTGACAATCACCCTCCATTCAGCAAAGCTTTGTAATCATCAGCTCCGGTGCAAAATCTAAGATGATGACAGCAGATCAGCTCCATAAAAAACTTCAGAATCTTGCCGACGCAGGAATCGCCATGCATTCCCAGCGTTTTTTTAAAACCGGCAAGGGGGAGTATGGTGAAGGTGATAGGTTTCTGGGTATACGAGTGCCCATTCTCAGGCAGCAGGCAAAACATTTTCAGGAGATGCCTCTCAAAGAGGTTACAAATGCTCTTAAATCTATTTATCACGAAGAACGTCTATGTGCGTTATTGCTGCTAGTCAGGAAATTTGAGCGCGAAAATGAAAGAGAGCGTGAACGCATCTATAAACTTTATTTGAATCAGACTCGCTATATCAATAACTGGGATTTAGTTGACAGTTCAGCCCACCATATCGTTGGTGGTTATCTGTTTGAAAGAGACAGAGAACCGCTCTACCGTTTGGTTGCATCCTCCTCCCTATGGGAGAGAAGGATTGCTATCATCGCAACCTTTCATTTTATAAAAAAGGATCAATTCCAGGATACGGTGAAACTCTCAAAGTTATTACTGACTGACCGACACGATTTAATACATAAAGCGGTAGGATGGATGCTGCGTGAAGTAGGTAACAGAGACCGGAAGAGCGAAGAAATGTTCCTTAATAGGTACTATAAAAAGATGCCTAGAACCATGTTGAGATATGCGATTGAGAAGTTTCCCGAGCCACTTCGTAAAAGCTATCTTAATGGCAAAATATGAGACCTGAACGACGCCTACACATTCATATGCTATCATTGGGTCAGTCGATATATCCCGATAGCAATTCACGACTTCGAACATCCAAATCATTAAGCATCGGAATATAGAACATATCGCCAGCTACATCTTGTAGCAGAAAGCCACCGCCAGGCATCCCTCTCGGCCATTCATCCAACCTGGTTTGAAATATCCGCTCGCCCTGCTCGGTGGTAACTGTCCAGTTGCGTATCTCAAACTCCACCTCAACACTCGTGATCCGTTGGATGAGGAAAACGAACCTGGATGCGGCCAATCCTGATTCCAAGGCAGTCCGGGAATCTGCATCCAGGTTGGCGGGGTCCTCCACTAACTCCAGCTCTCTGTTCTTATTGTCACGCAAAGAGATATATTTAGTTGGTTCACTCCAGGGAAAACATGGACGAGCCTGAACCGGGATCAACGCACCATCTACATCGTGCAAATACAGATTACTACCTTTATAACTCAGTTGTTTCATATCATTGCCTTACATCAGAAATCAGCGCTCAACGACGGATTCTAGCGTGGTGCTTCATACAAATTGACGATGATAGCGTGACGCTAAGCGGTTAGCCGCTAGGCGCGTGCCGCCGGGAATGGCTTCTCCCTTTCCAAGGCGCGCAACAACGCGGATGACCGCTTA
>JARRQF010000136.1:0-9235 GCA_037382065.1 Candidatus Thiodiazotropha sp.
TAACATTTTAAAAAATGCTGGCGCAAACTTTGGATTGAGATTGCTACCTTGTAACTCTTTTGGCATAGAAATATCAAAATCTTCATCTTTGCTATTAATATTTTGTTTTATGCTTTTAAATATGCGCCTATACGGCTTTAATAATACCTTGCTAATTAGCCGAAAATCACTTTTAAAGGTAAGCAGGCGCTTCCATGAATCCAAGTCTGTTAATTTTTTTACATAACCTTTCTTTAGTGAGGTAAGTTGCCCATCAGTTACAAACTTAGTAAAATTACTCTCTCCTCCTTCAAATACATTAATCAGACCCAACCCGAGTAACCCATTTACTCGATCATCATCACAGCCCGCAAGCAGAGCGGTTATCGCGCCACCACATAACCCTCCCAGAATAAATTTTGAATACCCCTTCTCACTTTCCAACCAGTCCATTGCGTCAATAGTATCGTTTACATACCGACCATCCTGAATACTGTTGTAGACATTAACCAGAACAGACTCATCAATTTCACCTTCTGAATCCCCCAAGCCATAAAAGTCAAACCGTAAGACATTAACACCTTTATCAACAAGCACCTTTGAAAGCTTGTTATACAGCCGATGGGGACCGACGCGCATTTTTATTCCCGGTGATAATAACAGCACTGTAATATCACTATTGTTATTATCTGGTGTCTCGAGAATCCCATAGAGCTTAAATCCATCTCTATTCTCAAAGGCAATAGGTGTTGACAGCATCTCTTATCCCAGCCACATTAACGAATGATTTACGAGATTATCAGCCTTGTTATAAAACGTCTTAATCTCTTTCCAAAACTGCTCTTCATGCGCTTTATCAAGCATCGACTCATTATTGAAAAGCTCAATAAATTTTTCATACTGCTTATTGAGGGGCTGTTTTGGATTTCTAACAACTTGCAGAAGACAGCATTTTAATGCCTCTGGATACTTCTGTTTAAACAGATCAATTGCTGATAGTTCTTCGAAATATGAGTAGTTTAGATAGTAACCCTCAATATTAATGGGTTCGCCTGACTTCATGTTTTGAATCAAGTCATCACGGGTTATCTCCACTTTCCCTTTAACTGCCATTTGGGCAGCCAAGTTACTGCGCAGAATATCTTGCATGTAACGCTCTCCACTAAGCACAGGATCCCACAAAATCAACTCATCAATATCATTTCGCGAAGCTGCGGTTAAAGCGGCAATAGTCCCCCCCAAACGCAAACCAAAAAGTCCAAAACTAACAATCTCTGGATGCGCTGCTTTGACTGTATTTATGACTGAATCAATATCTGCGAAATGCTTTTCAAGCGATGACTCGGAAAACTCGCCATCACTATCGCCATGCCCTCTGAAGTCAAAACGGGTGACCGAAATATTCTTTTCACAGAATGCTCTAGCTGTTGAGACATAGGTTCTGTGACTCCATAGCTTCTCCTCGGCAAATGGGTGTATAAAAATGTATGCTTTTGATGGGTTATTTCCGTCAGGTTGATGTTCGATGGAAAAGACCCTCTTACCTTCCGCCCCTATAAATCTCAATATTTCATTCATATCTTAATCACTTCATTTTATACATGCATATTGAGTTGTTGTAGAACATTTGATACTGTCGAGAACTCAAAGTCATCTATTAATCTAAGCAGCCTTACTTCAAATTTATCAATATTATTATAGTGCCTGAACTTAGAAAGCCTACTTGATTCTATTCTTGGCTGCCCTTCATCAATCTCCCAAGGATGCATATAAAATATAAATGGTACTTGATCATGCACATTTACTCTTTTTAAGCCAGCCTTTGAAAGCCAATAGGGAAACAATCGAAAATACCCGCCACCACTGACAGGAAATCGCCTTTTACTGAAGCCCACGGTCGATAAAGGATATTCGATAATCCTATTACCTTTTTCAGTCTCTAAAATGTGAGGAATAGTTTGCGCACCCGGTATACCATAACGGTCATGCATAATGGGGAAAATACTCGAGTCGTACTCAAAGCCTAATTCCGATAGGATATCCAGAGCCCAAAGCGATTTTGATATTATTGAGTAACTAGCAGCACGATAACCTTTTACCTTCACACCAATAATATCTTCGATTATCTCTTTTGCGCGACTGGTTTCTTCTAAAAACTGCTCAGGTGTCTGGTTATAGATTAGGTCGTGACTATAGCCATGACAGGCCACCTCATGCCCTTGGTCTGCTATTTCCTTAACCAACTTTTGATTACGTTCAGCAACCCATCCAAGCACGAAGAAAGTACCTTTAATCTTCTTCTTTTCAAAGATATCGAGCAATCTGTGGGTATTTCTCTCTACCCTTGACTCAAAACTTTCCCACACATCTTTCTTTATCTGTTTAGCAAAAGCAGAGACTTGGTAATAATCTTCAACATCCACTGTAATAGCATTGGTAATATTTGTGCAACCAGCTCTATTATTTACATTCACTGAATGGGTCATGCCGTTTTCACTATTCGATATTTCTGTTTCAGCTCGGGAGAACGCACTATCTGAAGTTGCCTTCGCGTTGTCTTCATGGATTTCGGCTGCTCATTCCGTATTGTTTCTCAATCTCATCACTACATTCATTTACAAATTTGTACATAGCACTTCTTGCAGCGATCACATCGTCTTTATAAGCAACAGAGAGCACAATAACCGCCGCATCATTTCGCCCCATAAGGCCAGCAATTATGCCATACAGTTTACTTTTTATTGTGCCTGAAGTGATATAGCCACCAATATAGTACCATCTCCAGACGATTCTACTTTTCCCTGTTCTATCTGTAATTATTCTCTCCATTATCTCGGCATCTCGCCCACTAGGCAACGATATCACTCTCTTTTGCGGGCGATCAGCTTTCCACCGATCTGTATTGTATGCGCGATTGAGATCATTAACAGCCTCTTTGCCCTGTACCTGATAGCTGTAGTAGGCTGAATAAAAATCGAGTTTCTGACCATCAATTAAATATGAGGCGCGCAATTCAGAGTCGGCATTCTGCCACTTAGGCATCCAACTATTTGAATCACCTGCCTGCCTCAAGCCAAGCCCATCTAGGGTAAGCTGCACCTGACTGGTCTGAGCTGTGTCATGCAACCTACCCCCTAAACTAATAGTATGGTACAGGGGGCCGATACTGGCACATATGAGTATCGCACTTGTAATCCCGAAATATCTACCATACTGAGCAGGTCGCTCACATTTCGCAATGCTCCTTTCTGCATCCCTATTTGAGGTTATTTTTATCCGCTTCTCCACTAATACCGTCACATACATAAAGCCAGCATAGCAAAAAACAAACACAACCCAACCAAGCCAAATATGGTCATCAAGCAGACTATGTGTCATATTTGTATAGTGTCCAGACAGGACGACAATATAAATGCGAATGCTATTTGATATGAACGCCACAGCGGACGCAAATAATATATAGAGCATCGCGACAGATAGCGAATATTGTGCGAAGAATGCGTAGAGAATGGAAAGTGTAATTGCAGCAACCTGATATCTTAGGCCACTGCAGGTATCACCGACCTCAAAAACACCTTCAGGAATATCAATATAATATTCTCTTTGGAATGAGGTATAACCAGTCAAGTGCAGCATTTGATTAACAAAAAAGGCGGTTGGCTCCTGAAGAGGTTGGGCTAATACCGACCATATAGGTGTCGCGCTAAGCAGGATGAGAATGGGAAATACCAACTTTCCCGTATGCGTTACTCCGAACAGAGCGAATACGACCAGACACAATATAAAAATCAATAGAATCTGGCTAACCAGTTGAATTTGTGCGATATCTGATAACAACCAAGCTAGGGAGAGTATGGCCAGTGCAATCAGATATAGTGGCCTGAATTGAATGCTTAATTCGCCACGCTTTGAAAACCATTCACGAACGAGGATGTAGCAAGAGATTGGTAGTAATAGCAAGCCATGTGATTGCAGGCCGTTATCTGCTATCCACACCTTAAAGAAATTCGCAGCGGTAGCGTGGTAAATCAGAGTCAGTGATATTAAGCAGGAAAACAGTATGATACCTGATAATGCCTGCTCACCTGGTATTTCATATTTTTTCATATGCTGTTAAATCTTTGATTATTGTTTTTTGATCCAGCAGCCTGAAACTCCTCCAATAGCCGACTTAAACTCTTGTTTCTCTTAAGGATATCAAAAACCAGCGAGCGTTTTCCTGAATTGTATACCTGCCCCTGACAGCTGTATATTGCAAGTTCATCGTGACTCAAATCAATGTTTTGCAACAGCTTTTCCAACTTCGATTCTGTATCGGCCAGGGCCTGTTGCCAGCCCTCAAAGTCAGCATTCAGTTCCGCTTCATGCAGATCTGTCATAAGCACCAAGGCATCACCTTCTTGTTGACCGACCCCCTCTAGACTATCGGGGTTATCTGAGTATGAAATATTGGATAATCTTGCCAATCCTCTTGCTAAAGCATGGTTAGCATAGATCGCCTTATAATCTACCACAGGGGAGGCAGGTAAGCTTCCCACACCTGACACCCAAAGCGCGTTAACCATCGGCTTATCGGATGCCATATCTGTTTGATTGAGCTCATTTTGAAAAAAGAGCATCTGCGTCTCATTAAGGATCTTTCGCCAGTATGCGGCACCTTTTCCCTTCGGTAGATACTCTTCGATATGGCGACCTGAAACCGCCTCAATATTCGAGGTTGTTATCTCTGGCTCTTTAGCTAGTTTTAAACACCACTGATTTGTAGCCATAACAGACATGGATAACTCATCTTCAATAAAATGTGCGTTAAACTGAGCAACCAATTGCTCTGCGTCCGCACTAGGGATTGCCTTGGGAGCCAACCTGATCAGAAGTAATCTATCCCTGTCTGCCAGCAGATAGACTGGGGTAGCGATAGCCCAAATGCCATCCATGTCATCGCCATCCATGCCAAAGCGAATCACGGCACCGGCAGGTAAATCCTGACCAGGCTGAGGGGGTATCCCAAATAACTGAAACAGGGTCTCTGTTAGGTCTCTACCAGGAAAGCGGCTCTGCTTAGATCTGGAAAGAACCCTTTCCAGGTTTCTCGCCCTGTCCCCCTGACCCGTGATACCTCTAATTGCTGCTGGCCAAAATAGACCAGGTATCAACAGGTCAATTTTCTTCCTTTTTCTCACAGCTCATTGTCAGTCAGGTAGCGCTTAATATTTAACAATTTCAGACTATATTATCCAGAATCGAACGTTTGACCGCCTCAAGCTCAGCATCAATGGTAAGCACCGGCGATGTTGACTGCTGAATTGCGGTATCTGGATCTTTCAAACCATTACCGGTCAGGGTACAAACGATACTGGAGCCTTCAGGTATCTTACCCGATTTAATATCGCGCATGGCCCCCGCCAATGAGGCTGCTGAAGCCGGTTCACAAAAGACTCCCTCTTTCTCGGCGAGTAGTTTTTGAGCTGCCAGTATCTCGTCATCAGCACATTCATCAAACCAACCACCAGACTCTTCCTGTACTTTCCATGCCTGATCCCAGGATTGAGGATTACCAATTCTAATTGCTGTGGCCACTGTTTCCGGGTCCTGTACTGGACCACCACGCATAAAAGGGGCTGATCTTGCTGCTTGATAACCCACCATTTTTGGACGCTTTCCAGTAATAGCACCACCAGCGAATTTGCACTGACCGCCACAATAGGCGCAAGCCTCAGTAACCTTCTCTCCACTTATGCAGCTGTACTCACAGTAGCCAATCCAGTGCGCTGTGATATTTCCGGCATTGCCAACAGGAAGACAGTGGAAGTCCGGAGCATGACCCAGCTCCTCAACAATCTCAAAGGCAGCCGTTTTCTGGCCTTGCAGCCTGAAGGGATTGATTGAATTAACAATAGTAACTGGAGCGAGCTTCGCGACATCTTTGACTAGCTGCATGCCATCATCAAAGTTACCCTTTATTTGGATCGTAACAGCACCAAGCATCATCGCCTGCGCCAGCTTCCCCATCGCGATCTTGCCATCAGGAATCACTACAAAAGCAGTAATGCCTGCCCTGGCTGCATAAGCAGCGGCCGCCGCTGAGGTATTACCTGTTGAGGCGCATATAATCGCTTTGCTGCCCTCTTCCACCGCCTTAGTGACGGCCATCGTCATACCCCGGTCTTTAAATGATCCTGTAGGATTCAGACCTTCGTATTTCACATAAATATCCACATCCTTATCCAAAATCTTGGGGATATTATGGAGACGAATCAAGGGGGTATTACCTTCACCAAGACTGATGATCCGAGTATCGTCATGTACTGGAAGGCGGTCGCGGTAGCGGTCGATCAATCCTGTATATCGAGGGCGAAATGGCATGATAGTAAACCTCAAAAATCTTTTGTCAGTGTCATGGAGCCATATTTAGCAATATTTGGCATCCTTAGGTGGAAAACAGTGATTAATTCAATAATCAGTTAGTGTGCAACATTAGCCTTCAAGTCGCTCAACACGAATTCTCATAATTTCACCAGACACACTGTCCAGTTGTTCGATCTTGGCCATCGCTTCATTAAGACGCTTTTCCACAACCTTCTG
Organism: Candidatus Thiodiazotropha sp.; assembly: GCA_037382065.1. GTDB lineage: Bacteria > Pseudomonadota > Gammaproteobacteria > Chromatiales > Chromatiaceae > Thiodiazotropha. The sequence goes on from JARRQF010000136.1 coordinate 6,562, forward strand.
GGTTAACATTACCAGAGGAACCGTACTATCTTCCTTGGCGGGCTCTTTCTGTTGAATCGCCTCTATGCTAATACCAGAATCGGCCAAAATCGTAGCAATCTTCGCAACCACCCCAGGTTTATCATCAACCTGCATTCGCAGGTAGTAGGCAGTCTCAACCGCCTCAATTGGAAGAATGGGCAGTTTGACTAACTCTCCTGGCTGGAAGGCCAGATGAGGAACCCTATTTTCAGGGTCACTTGTGAGTGCACGTACCACATCCACAACATCTGCCAACACCGCAGAGGCCGTCGGCTCAGAACCCGCTCCGGCACCATAGTAAAGCGTGGGACCAACCGCATCTCCCTGGATTAATACAGCATTCATAACGCCATCGACATTGGCAATCAGGCGACGCTGCGGAATCATCGTGGGATGCACTCTCATCTCAATTCCGCTTTCGGTCATTCTGGTTATCCCGAGATGTTTGATGCGATAGCCAAAATCATTGGCATATTCGACATCCTGGGGTTCAATCTTGGTAATACCTTCGGTATAGGTCTTTTCAAATTGCAGTGGAATACCAAAGGCAATAGAACCGAGTATGGTTAGTTTATGCGCAGCATCAATACCCTCCACATCAAAGGTGGGATCGGCCTCGGCATATCCAAGCATCTGAGCCTCTTTGAGTACATCATTGAATTCACGCCCCTTATCCCGCATTTCGGAGAGAATGAAGTTACCGGTTCCGTTAATGATCCCAGCGATCCATTCGATACGGTTAGCAGCCAACCCCTCACGTACAGCCTTGATAATAGGAATACCGCCCGCCACCGCCGCTTCAAAGGCCACAGTTACCCCATGCTCCTGTGCCGCCGCAAAGATCTCATTGCCATGCATGGCAATCAAAGCCTTATTGGCGGTTACAACATGTTTTCCGTTTTCGATCGCTTTCAATACCAACTCACGAGCTGGTGAGTATCCACCAATCAGCTCAATGATGATCTCCACATCTGGATTATCCACAACTGAAAATGCATCATCCGTAATTTCAATATTCTCAAGCCCACTGAGACTTGTTGGGTCATAGGCCTTGGCCGCAGCATGGGTAATCTGAATACCACGCCCAGCTCTGCGCGCAATTTCATCAGCATTGCGAGTCAGGACATTGAGCGTACCGCCACCCACAGTACCCAACCCCAATAAACCAACATTAACTGGATTCAAATTAACTACTCCTACAGTCGAATTCCGATAGTCTTAAGAATTGGTCAAACCATCTTTGCGAAACATATCGCGAATGCCCCGTACCGCCTGGCGGGTACGATGCTCATTTTCTATCAACCCAAAACGCACATGGTCATCTCCATGCTCACCAAAACCGATGCCTGGTGATACCGCAACCTTGGCCTCGCTCAATAGCTTTTTGGAGAACTCCAGAGAACCCATCGATTTATAGATTTCGGGTATTGGCGCCCAAACGAACATGGTCGCTTTTGGTTTTTCCACATACCAGCCTATGTTACAAAGCCCCTCACACAGAACATCTCGACGGCTTTGATACATGTTGCAAATCTCTTTGACCACATCCTGAGGCCCTTCTAAGGCAGCGATCGCCGCCACCTGAATAGGCGTAAAGGTACCATAATCCAGATAGGATTTAATGCGCGCCAAAGCGGCAACCAGAGTCTTGTTTCCAGACATAAAGCCAACCCGCCAGCCCGGCATGTTGTAACTCTTCGAAAGAGAAAAGAACTCTACTGCAATTTCGTCAGCACCTGGAACCTGAAGAATCGATGGTGCGACATAACCATCGAATACAATATCGGCATAAGCCAGATCGTGTACAACCCAAATATTGTACTCCTTGGCAATCTCTACAATCTTCTCAAAAAACTCCAACTCTACACATTGAGTGGTAGGGTTACCGGGAAAATTGAGCACCAACATTTTAGGGCGAGGCCAGGAATCCTTAATTGATTTGACCAAGTCATCAAAAAAATTGATTCCTGGCACCATACGCACATGACGCACATCGGCACCCGAGATAATAAACCCATAGGGGTGTATTGGATAGGCTGGGTTAGGCACCAATACAGAATCCCCTGGCCCCATACATGCTAAAGCCAAATGGGCCAATCCCTCTTTTGAGCCAATAGTAGCAATGATCTGGGTTTCTGGGTCGAGGTCAACGTCAAAACGGGTCTTATACCAATTGCTCATCGCCCGCCTTAAACGGGGAATACCTTTTGACATTGAGTAACGATGCGTATCCTTACGATTCGCAACTTCACAGAGCTTATCCACGATATGTTGAGGCGTTGGCTGATCTGGATTACCCATGCCAAAGTCAATAATATCCTCGCCCCGCGCTCGTGCCGCCGCCTTGAGTTCATTAACAATAGCGAACACATAGGGCGGCAACCGATTGATTCTACGGAACTCTTCCATCTCTTGCGTGGACACAAATACCTCAACTTTTGTTTGGGCCAAAGTATACAAAGTTAACTGACCCATCATAAAAGATCAATTAACCCTGCTGATTTCTTTAAAATCAGGAACCTGTTATTAGAATGGTGCGCTTGTGGTGGTGCAGGGCAAGACGCAACGACGCGGAATAGCCCGCTATTCCAAGGAGTTGCAACGCCGCCATGTGCCGCCACAAGCGTGCTATTCACGCTGTAGCGTGATTCAC
>JARRQF010000137.1:0-9220 GCA_037382065.1 Candidatus Thiodiazotropha sp.
GCGGAATAGCCCGCTATTCCAAGGAGTTGCAACGCCGCCATGTGCCACCACAAGCGTGCTATTCACGTTGTAGCGTGATTCACCCAGTAGGTGACCATCACCATCGAAGCTATTTTCTTTAAAATCAGAAACCTGTTATTAGAAGGGAGCGGTCAACTGATTTTTTTAGGTTCAAGCATTGCAACGCAGTATCCTGGCCTGAGCAGGCTTCTATCATCGTCAATTTGTATGAAGCACCACACTAGGTAGATACCTCCCATCTAGGAAACCACGTAGCTTAGGGCTTGGGAAATAAATAATAATAGAGATTATATCTCGGCCAAATCCCCTTTCTCCTCCAGCCATTTTTTTCTATCGGAAGCCCGCTTCTTTGCCAACATCATATCCATGATCATATTGCTACTATCACCAGCGTCAATCGTAAGTTGCATCAGCTTTCTGGTATCGGGATGTATGGTTGTATCACGCAGTTGCAGCGGGTTCATTTCACCCAATCCCTTAAACCTCTGCACATTGACTTTGCCTTTTAGTTTTTCTGCCGCGATCCTGTCTAGTATTCCCTCCATTTCAGGATCATCCAGTGCATAGAAAACCTTTTTTCCCACGTCGATACGATAGAGAGGGGGCATCGCCATGTAGACATGCCCCTGCTCAACCAGCTCTTTGAAATGGCGCAGAAACAAGGCGCATAACAAGGTTGCGATATGCAATCCATCAGAATCTGCATCAGCCAGAATGCAGATTTTGCCGAATCTTAAATTGGATAGATCACCACTTCCAGGCTCCACACCGATTGCCACTGAGATGTCATGCACCTCCTGTGAGGCCAATACATCCATATGTTCGACCTCCCAGGTATTCAGGATTTTGCCGCGCAGTGGCATGATCGCCTGAAATTCACGATTTCTGGCCTGCTTTGCAGAACCACCAGCAGAGTCACCCTCTACCAGGAATAACTCACTACGTGTTATATCCGTAGTACTGCAATCGGCCAGCTTACCAGGTAACGCTGGCCCCTGGGTAACCTTTTTCCTCGCCACCTTACGACCAGCACGCATCCGCCCCTGGGCAGAAGTAATAGCTAATTCAGCGATACGCTCTCCAACATCTGTATGCTGATTCAACCATAAGCTGAAAGAGTCTTTAACCACCCCTGAAACAAATGCGGCACACTCTCGTGAGGAGAGACGCTCTTTGGTTTGACCGGAAAACTGGGGGTCCTGTAATTTCACTGAGAGCACGTAGGAGACTCGATTCCAAACATCCTCAGGTGTCAATTTAATCCCGCGAGGCAGAAGATTGCGGAATTCACAGAACTCCCTGACCGCATCGGTCAACCCAGTTCGTAAACCATTAACGTGGGTGCCACCCTGAGAGGTAGGAATTAAATTCACATAACTTTCTGTTACTAACTCACCACTTTCAGGTAGCCAGACTAAGGCCCAGGAAGCCGCCTCCCTATTACTACTCATCTCTCCAACAAACGCCTCCTCAGGAACTCTCTCATTATCCTGCAAAGCATCCAGCAGATAGTCGCGCAAACCATTTTCGTAGAACCAGGCTTCCCGCTCACCGATCTTTTCGTCGAAAAATGAGACCTTAAGCCCGGGACAGAGTACCGCCTTGGCTCTGAGCGCATGGCGCAGCAGACGGGTGGAAAAGCGGGAACTATCGAAATAGCTCCCATCAGGCCAAAACCGTAGTCGGGTACCTGTATTATTACGCCCCACCTTACCAACCACTTCAAGATCTGAGACCTTTTGACCATCGGAAAAAGCGATATTGTACTCTTTTGCATCACGTCGCACCCAGACCTCAAGGTGCTTGGAAAGCGCATTCACCACTGAAATGCCAACGCCATGCAGTCCGCCAGAAAACTGATAACTTTTATTTGAAAACTTACCCCCGGCATGAAGCTTCGATAGGATGACTTCAACCCCTGGTACACCCTGCTGAGGATGAATATCCACTGGCATACCGCGACCATCGTCTATTACTTCAAGAGAGCCATCTTTAAACAGAGTTACCTCAATCGATTTAGCGTAACCAGCAATCGCCTCATCCACGCTATTATCGATCACCTCCTGTGCCAGGTGATTTGGCCTGGTGGTATCTGTATACATTCCGGGCCGCTTGCGAACCGGGTCAAGTCCACTAAGGACTTCAATATCTGAAGCGTCGTAACTGCCACTCATGTTGTGCTGTTGGTCCTATTGTCTATTCACACGTACAGCGGGGAAGTTTACACACCTGAGATATAGCTGGCGAGTCTTGCAGGTGTTACTGGCAGATATCCAATCAAATTAGAGGCATAACCCACCATTTCAACCTAAAAAAATCACAGCAGCTGACTTTGCAGGGTAATTAGGTACAATTTTCACGGCATCATTGACCCCCAATAAGGGGTAGGTTAGTTTTACAACTACAACAGAATAACCAAGTGACCAACCAATCGTGCCAAAAAAACCTAAAACACCCGCCTTTGAAGAGGCCTTGAAAGAGCTGGAAAGCCTTGTAGAAACCTTGGAACAGGGTGATCTGTCTCTTGATGAGTCTCTGAAATCATTTGAACGGGGCATTTCACTAACCCGACACTGCCAGGAAGCCCTGAAAGAGGCGGAACAGAAGGTCATGATTCTCAATGGAGAGCGTCAAACATCCGAACTGGAACCCTTTCCAAATGACAATGAATGAATCACTCAACCACTACATCCAACAGTGTAAAGAGCGTGTAGAGTGCGCACTGGAGCAGCGGCTTCCAAAACCTGCAACGCTACCCATCCGTTTACATGAGGCCATGCGCTACGCCTGCCTTGATGGAGGCAAGCGCATTCGACCACTCCTGGTATATGCCACGGGCCAAGCGCTTGGCCTGTCCGCCGAGGCCCTGGATGCCCCAGCCTGTGCGATAGAGCTTGTGCATGTCTACTCACTAGTGCATGACGATCTTCCCGCGATGGATGATGATGACCTGAGACGCAACCGTCCAACTTGTCACCGTGCATATGATGAAGCCACCGCAATTCTGGTAGGTGATGCACTCCAAACACTAGCATTCCAAGTGCTCTGCTGCGATCAGCAGATGCAAGCGGACGCACAGACCCGACTTGCAATGATTGAAACTCTGTCTCGCGCCAGTGGCTCTCGTGGCATGGCTGGAGGTCAGGCGATAGACCTGGAAGCAGTTGGACAGGAACTCAATCTGGCAGAGCTGGAAAACCTGCATATCCACAAAACAGGAGCACTGATTCGTGCTGCGGTGCGAATGGGTGCCCAACTCAGCCCAACCTCCAACAATAGTCTGCTAGCCCATCTGGATCGTTATGCCAAATGTATCGGTCTGGCCTTTCAGATTCAGGATGACATCCTGGATGTGGAGGGAGACACAGAGACCCTTGGTAAGACCCAGGGCAAAGACAAAGCCCAGGAAAAACCGACCTACCCCTCTATCATGGGGCTCAGAGAAGCCAAAGAAAAGGCAGCAGAACTGACCCAAGAAGCCCTGAAAAATCTCGAGATCTTTGCAGAAGAGGCCGACCCGCTGCGCTGGATCGCCACCTATATCACATCCCGAAGGCATTGATTTGGTAGAATCACAAAGAAAGATTGCGCCAAAGTGAACTCGTCTAATGATTGACTCACCCCCCCAGTTCTGGGGATAATTTAATGTTGCCCCTTCGTTTTGGATGAGGGCGCCAAGAGGCACTCCAGGTTCCCACATAAACAGAGCAGGTAAATACCTGATGTTTTATCTGTTTTACCAAGCAGACAGTGTGGATAACCTAGAAAACGACAACTAAATTACTAGAAGCCCGAACCATTCGCTAGGGCAGGATAAACGACATGCTCGACAAAACACCGGTTACCGGTTCACAGATCGTTGACGTTCAGAACACTGCTGATACCCGCCATATTGCCATTAATAAAGTCGGTATTAAGGATATCAGCCACCCCATGCGCATCAAGGACCGTAGTGTTGGCGAGCAGCACACCATTGCCAATTTCAATATGTACGTCAATCTGCCACATAATTTTAAGGGCACCCACATGTCCCGCTTTGTGGAGATCCTGAATAGCCACGAAACAGAGCTCACCGTCGCGTCTTTTAAGGATATGTTGGCAGAGATGACCAATCGCCTGGAGGCAAAATCTGGCCATATTGAGATGAACTTTCCCTTCTTTATCAATAAAACCGCCCCTATTTCTGGTGTAAAAAGTCTCCTTAACTACGATGTCACACTGATTGGAGAGATACATGATGGCACACCTGTCATCGATATTAAGGTAGTGGTCCCCGTTACCAGCCTCTGCCCTTGCTCAAAAAAGATCTCTGACCGAGGGGCACACAATCAACGCTCCCATGTTACGGTACAGGCGAGAACCAGCGGATTTATCTGGATTGAAGAGATTATTGATATGGTCGAAAAACAGGCCTCATGCGAACTGTTTGGCCTACTCAAAAGACCCGATGAAAAATTTGTCACTGAAACAGCCTACGACAATCCGAAATTTGTAGAAGACATGGTGCGAGATATTGCCGTGCAATTGAATAAAGAAGAGCGTATCAGTGCCTATGTGATTGAATCGGAAAACTTTGAGTCGATCCACAACCATTCAGCCTATGCCTTGATTGAACGGGATAAAACCATCGATCCAGTCTGATTTTTCTGAAAAATCATTCGATGGACTTGGTCACCCTCGGGTGAGTTATGCTATAAGATGTGACTACTCCCCGCCCGCCGCAACAAGTTGCTTTGGGCGAGGCTTCTTGCTTCAACGTCTGTAACAATCAACTAACTTATCTGAAACCTCAAAGCTGCTGCTTAAGAAGCATAAGCTCACCCTGATTTTCCATTGTTACCTGATTTAGAAAGCTCATACCAAGCAGCACCCGTGCCGGACCAGTACTATCGATAACAAAACCTCTGACGCTGCGTAGGATAATATCCCCAACTTGAACACAATCCAGCACGACATCATAAGCACGCACCATACCGTTGGCCGTATTCACATTAATCGGATTACCCTCAATTCGATACGAGATACCTAAGCGCTTGGCTTCATTAGAACTCATTGCCACTGCGGTTGCGCCGGTATCCATAAGAAATTGCACAGTCAATCCGTTAACCGTTCCCACAGTAGTGTAGGCACCCGCCTGATTACGCCACACCTTTGCGGTAAGGGCATCCGGTTTTGCGAAATGGGTGGTGATATGCCCTCCCAGCATATAGGTCTCCTGCTTGCCATCGATTTCCATCACAGCTTGTTTGCTCGTCGCCGAGACCAATAGCACGCCTTCAGGAGAGGGCTTGTTTAACTTTAATAACCGCCTCTTCCCATCCAGACTGACCATCGCCTTGCCAGGAAATAGCGCCTCAACCACAATCTGCTCGACGGCGTTAACTGGCCCTGCAATCAAGGTGAAAAACAAAACGCAAATCAAATAAAACCAATTTTTCAATCAGAGTACCTCCATTTGATCCAGCAAAAACATGCTTCCTGCAGCAAACAGGCCGGCAATCAGATCATCCAACATAATGCCGAAGCCTCCCGATACTTTTTGATCAAACCAACAGATCGGCCAGGGTTTAAGAATATCGAACAATCGAAACAACAGAAAACCCAAAACCACCCAAAGCCACCCAGAAGGGGCGACCATCATGGTCACCAGATAGCCGACAATCTCATCCCATACAATGCCACCATGATCATGGACCCCCAGATCGCGAGAGGTCACCTCACACAGCCAGATCCCGATTACAAAAGCCAGCAGCACAATGGCACCATAGTTAATCAAAGAGAGCGGCTGAATCAGTAGATAAATGGGTATCCCAACCAGAGTGCCATAGGTGCCAGGCGCTTTTGGCAACAAACCACTGCCAAAGCCGAACGCCAGCAGATGGATAGGTTTACTCATATTCGGTGTTGTCGTCACAGGTTCACTACTCATCAGTCGAAAAATGGTCATAGCCTAAATCAGAAGGCAGCCAGGGCCTGCCATCCTTATCAATACAACGCAATCCGAGCTGTTCTTCGATCTGCCCGATACGAGTTATCGGCAGATCCAGCTCCCTGGCAATCTCAGCCACATCCTCACGACAACTCTGTGGCAGAGTAACGCAGAGTTCATAGTCATCTCCCCCGGAGAGAACATAGAACCACTTCCCTTGCTCTCTCACCTTTGAAGCCACCTGGGGAGTGAGTGGAATTCGTCCCAGCTCAAGACAAGCACCAACATAGCTTTTTGTCAGAACATGCCCCAAATCGGCTAACAGCCCATCGGAGAGATCAATGGCGCTATGAGCCAAGTCACGTAAGGCACAACCAGCTTCTATTCTGGGTTGAGGCCATTCAAGGCGCTGAACCAGCGGTTGCGGATCACTCACTCCAGGTTGAACACCCTTAAGCCAATCCAGTGCAAGCGCTGCATCCCCCAAAGGGCCCGTTACATAGATATCGTCTCCCGGCAGAGCGCCATCACGGCGTAGTACACTATTTAGCGGCAATAAGCCCTGAACCTGAACCGTTATACTCAAGGGGCCACGGGTAGTATCCCCTCCGATCAGTTGAACCCCATGCTGCCTAGCCAGTTCAGCAAATCCCCGACTGAAGGCGGCAATCCACGACTCATTCACCTCTGGTAGTGTCAGGGCCAGAGTAACCCAAGCCGGTTCTGCCCCCATCGCCGCTAAATCGCTGAGATTAACCGCTAATGCCTTATGCCCGAGGGACTCTGGAGAGACATCCGCTAAGAAATGTACCCCTGACACCAGGGTGTCGACACTCACCGCCAACATCATCCCTGACGGCACCTGAAGCAGTGCCGCATCATCACCGACGCCTAAAATCACATCGTCTCTTGAGCAGCTCAAGCTCGAAAAATAGCGTCGAATCAACGCGAATTCCGGGGTTTCTTGCAGGTTTTCCATGAAGCCTTTCGTTTATCTGTTTTTTAGGGAGGGACAGTGTAACTTTCCGTCAGCTGAAGAATCTAGTGTGGTGTCTTGACACCCTCCCCCAGCTAAAGCGGGGGGATTCCTAGTAAACGCGGCATTGAGCTGTGGTTAAGTCGCTTCGGTGGGTTCCTGCTGCTGGCGCGTCCGCGCTATCCATCCCTGTCCTGAAGAGTAGGGTTTTTCGCGCAAAATCGAATATTTGTCGTATATTAAACAAGACAAATGTCAGGCCATAAACATTTTTCAATGCCACCAACCAATCTATCTAATTGTTTTTATTGCTATTACTGAATTGGCATCCTGATTGCATACAATCAATATAGCTTAATTATTGTTATCGTTATGCAAACTATTTTCATATCGAAGAGATAAATTGCGAAACGCTTGGATGCGTACTGGCAGTTCTTTGCAAACATGACAGGACATGAACAGATGAACAAGCGATCAACCTTCGTCACCGGTGACCTGCGATTGAGTGGTGATCAAGGGGGCGACATCACCGCCAAACGGATTAAATTGCTAGAGGAGGTCAATACACAGGGATCGATCTCCGCCGCCGCCAAGCGGCTTGGCATCAGCTACCGCTCTGCCTGGGATGCCGTGGATGAAATGAATAACCTCTGGGAATCACCATTGGTATCAAAACAGCCCGGAGGGGCACATGGCGGAGGCACGCAATTAACCAAGGAGGGACAACTGCTGATCGAGAATTTTAAACTGCTAATGGAACAGTATCGACGCTTTACCGAAGGACTCAGCCGGAACTTGAATGACTTCGAACGATTTCAACAAAATATAAGGAGACTCACCATGCGCACCAGCGCCAGAAACCAGTTCCAGGGCACGGTAGAGATGATCAGCTCGGGCCCAATTAATACCGAAATAACCCTAGCCATCAATGACAAGGATCGACTGACCGCCATTATAACCCAAGAGAGTGTTGAGCATATGGGGCTTACTCTGGGCAGTGAGGTCTATGCATTGATCAAAGCTTCATTCATTATCCTGACACCATTCGATGAAAATCTCATCACTAGCGCCCGCAACCGTCTATGCGGCACCATCCGTGAACTGCGCCATGGTCCCGTCAATAGCGAAGCAATCATTGAACTTGAGGGTGGCAAAATCCTTACTGCGATTATTACCGAAGAGAGTTCACAGACCATGCAGTTAGATCAGGGTAGCCAGGTTTGCGCACTGATCAAATCATCCCACGTCATCCTTGGTGTCAACTAAATCTTTCAATCCATGAGCAGGAGTACCGTCATGAAAACAACCCGCCCCATCATTTTAAGCTCACTTATCGGGCTTACCCTACTTAGCGGACAAGCCAGTGCTGATGAAGTCATGATCGCCGTAGCGGCCAACTTCACTGACGCCACCCGCGAGATCGCCCCACTCTTCGAAAAAGCAACCGGGCATACCACCAAAATCAGCTTCGGCTCGACAGGTAAGCTCTACTCACAAATCGAGCATGGCGCTCCCTTTGAAGTCTTTCTGGCCGCCGACACAAAGCGACCAATCAAAGCCGAGAAAGCGGGATTAGCAATAGCCGGCAGCCGATTTATCTACGCAAAGGGTAAACTGGTGCTGTGGAGCGCAAAACCCAACTTATTTAAAGATGGTGAATCATTCCTCAAAAGTGGCAATTTCAACCATCTCGCTCTGGCAAACCCTAAAACAGCACCTTATGGATTGGCAGCCGAACAGGTCATGCAGCATATCGGCGCACTTAAGCAGCTCACTCCCAAGCTGGTGAAGGGTGACTCCATTGCTCAAACCTTCCAGTTCACCGCAACCGGAAACGCAGAGGTTGGCTTCATCGCCTTGGCACAGCTCAAGGCATGGAAGGGTGACCCTGGTAGTCTGTGGGAGATACCTTCAGACGCCTACTCCCCCATCGATCAGGCAGCAATTCTATTAAAAAAAGGCGAGAATAACCCAGCAGCAGAGGCCTATCTTAAATTTCTTAAGAGCGATGCCGCCCGTGAAGTGATTGAGCGGTTTGGCTATGGAGTGGAGTGAGTTGCATTCGAAGCTATTTTCTTCAAATTCAGGAGCCTGCCATTAGAATGGAGCAGGCAACTGATTTTTTAGGATGAAACACTGCTGATACATATGCCCCCTACCCCAAAGGGTAGGGTTTTTTCAACCTAAAAAGATCAGTTGGACAGCGTGAAGAGTGCGCTTGTGGTGGTGCAGGGCAAGGGTCGCTCCTGCACATCCATGTGCCCGCGACACTTGTGCATCCATGCACGGCGCGC
>JARRQF010000138.1:0-20785 GCA_037382065.1 Candidatus Thiodiazotropha sp.
CACCACACTAGGTTCACCCATTTTTGAAACACTCTTCCCGAAAGCAAGGATATCGATCTAAATGAACAGGATTTGCATACTGGGTGGAACTGGCTTTGTTGGACAACGACTCGTCGCAATATTGAGTAACCAAGGCTATGCTTGCCGCGTGATATCGAGACACCCCCACCGCCATAACAACCTTAAAATCTGCCCAAATACAGAGTTAGTCAAGGCTTCTCAACTCGACACAGCAAGCCTGCGACAAATTTTTTCTGGTTGCCACGCGGTGATTAACTTGATTGGTATCCTCAACGAATCTGCTACACACTCCTTTCGAAAAGTTCATATTGAACTTGTCGATAGCGTTGTAGATGCTGCCATTAAGAGTGGATCTACTCGGCTATTGCACATGAGCGCACTAAATGCTGATGCAGGCAAAGGTTCAAGTGAATATCTACGCACTAAAGGAGAGGGCGAAAACAGGGCGCATACCCATGGCAGTTCGGCTCTGCAGGTCACCAGCTTCAGACCCTCGGTGATATTCGGCAGCGAGGATAGCCTGTTCAACAGATTTGCCACTCTCCTGCAACTCTCGCCATGGCTGTTTCCACTTGCTGCGCCCAATTGCCGCTTTGCCCCTGTCTATGTCGATGATGTCGCCAACGCCTTCGCCCTCGCCCTTACAAAACCAGAGACGGTAGGCAGACACTACAACCTCTGCGGTCCAGAGGTGTACTCATTGAAGAAACTTATTGAATATACATCTAAACAGATAGGGGTTCGGACCATTGTATTGCCACTCAATGACCGATTATCACGCATCCAAGCATTCCTTCTCGGCCATATACCCGGTCAGCCATTTACTTTGGACAACTATCTCTCACTGCAAACCGACAGTATTTGCAAGCAAAACGGCCTAATCGAACTGGGCATTCAGCCTCAATCCATTCATAGTCATGTCCCTGGTTACTTGGCAAAAAAGAACTACCGCAGTCGTTTTGATCGTTATCGCCGTTTAAGGGCATAATCTATGGCACGTCAAAGAAAGCCCTGCGTATTCGCATTGCTATTGTGCCTTCTTGCCACCAGGATTGTGGTGGCAGAACATAAAATGCTTCCTCTCGCTGATGATTTGAGCACACTCGCTAAAGTAGCCCAACAACAAGGCTCACCAATTCTATTAATGGTATCCCAGAAACATTGTGCCTATTGCAAAAAGCTAAAGCAGGAGGTTCTGCATCCCATGCAGCTTGACCCTGATTTCCAACAGCAGGTGATATTGCGAGAGCTGCTAATTGACGCAGGAGAAGTGGTCATAGATTTTAAGGGGCAAGCCATCGACGCTGCCGAGTTCGCCCATCGATATGGGGTATTTGTAACCCCCACGCTGCTGTTTCTTGATAGCAATGGAGAGGAAGCGGCTGAGCGCATTGTCGGCATTAATACTCTCGACTACCTCAGCTTCTATATTCAACAAGCGATCACTACGGCTAAAGAAAAGGCATTTCATTACAAGCGCTCGCAAAAGTCCCTTAACATAAAGCCCTGAAGGTTGATTTGCAGCCCCTTAAGCAGCCCCAGCACCTTGAACCGCTCACCCATCTCTGAAGGTAGCGTCAGGCGTTTAACGCCCTGTACCAATGCCATATGGCGGGTCAAATCTGTAGGGTTCGATTCGGCCAATATAGCATCAAGACCATTCGCCAATAAAAAATGGGCCTGGGTGGTATAACCTCCCAACCGAAAACCCGCCGTTAACGCCTCGCGGGCGGCTGCTGTAAAGTCGACCTGACTGGTAATGTCCTGCAAGCCAATCCAGCAAAAAGGGTCTCCATGGGCACGATGATGATAGTGACACATCAAGGTGCCTTGATTCCGCTGAGGGTGGTAATATTCTGCTCCGCTGTAACCATAATCGATCAATAACACAACCCCTTGTCGCATACTCTGAGCTAAGGATTTCAGCCAGGCCGCTTGTCGCAGGTTTATCTCTGACACATAACCTTCAGAAAATGGCCCCAGCTCCTTCTGCAAATTCATCACGGTGGCTTCCAGACCATGGGTCACCGGTTTCTCAAAGCGCTCCTTGAACTCGTTCTCCTCCAGACTGACAAAACACTCCTGGACCATCTGGTCCATTATGCGAAATCGGCTAACGGGGAAAGCGTCCAATAATTCATTAGCCACGACACAACCAGCAAAATCCTTGGGCATCTGATCAAGCCATACAACCCGCTCAATCAGGTGAGGGACCCGTACCTTGAGGGTCGCTTTCTGACGTGCCCGCAACTCGGGACTAATCTCCAGAATAAGGTAACGCTGGGGAAGCTGCCCTAAAGATGCTAGCTCTGTGAGTGAATCAGCGGCTAGTAGACCCGACCCGGCACCAAATTCCAGAATATCACCACCCTGTAACGCTGAAAGTACTGGCGCAATTTGCCGAGCCAGACATTGTGCAAATAGAGGAGAGACCTCGGGAGAGGTGATAAAATCGCCGTGCTCTCCAAACTTCCGACTACCGGCCACATAGTATCCGAGACCAGGCGCATAAAGCGCTTTATCCATAAATAAATCAAATGGAATCATCCCTCCAGCTTGATCTATCATGCGAGCAATATGGCGCGTTAATCGCTCGCTTACCGCACGTGCTTTCGCATCGGGCAGTGGCAGCGGGGAGCCCGAAGTATCTTTGTTGCCCATCACCCTTGAATCCGCAGTTGGATTAAAAAAGCCTTTGCGAGACAAGATACCGCCAGGGTTAAAAATCTCGGGTAAAGAGCATACAATTTGTAAAGATGGTGCGGCATTGTTTAGAAACCTATTTGAATCCGTTAGAGTAGACATACTAATCAGATTAATCCGAGCCATTCTTATAGCCCTGAGTGTCGTAATACTTATGATCTGATTTGTAACATTCAACCATGGAGACCCTTGATGACGCAAAATCAGTCCAGTCTGACAGGCCAAACCGCTTTGATCACCGGAGCGGCCCATCGGATCGGAGCAGCGATCGCCATACAACTACACAACCAGGGAATGGATATTTTATTGCACTACCGCCACTCCCAAAAAGAGGCGGAGGCACTGGCGCGCCATCTGGAAACCAATCGACCCGATTCGGTCTGGCTGCTACAGGCTGATCTTAATGACACCGCCAGCTTGGTGGGGCTGATCGAACAGGCGAAACAGCTTGGCCAACGCCTTGATCTGCTGGTAAACAACGCATCAAGTTTCTACCCCACACCCTTGGAAATGACCACTGAAGCTCAGTGGGATGAATTAATCGGAAGCAATCTCAAAGCACCTTTCTTTCTCTCAACAGTTGCCGCGCCGCTGCTACGCAAGAGTCAGGGATCGATTATTAATCTGGTAGACATTCATGCCCAGAGACCCCTTAAGGAGTACTCAATCTATTCCATTGCCAAGGCGGGCAACGCCATGATGGTAAAATCTCTGGCCCGTGAGCTGGGTCCAGAGATTCGGGTCAATGGTATCGCTCCAGGAGCTATTCTCTGGCCTGAACAAGGTTTAACTAAAGAGGCGCAAGAACATATTCTTGAACGTACCGCATTGAAACGACCTGGGACTGAAGAAGATATTGTTCGCACCGTACTATTTCTTCATCGGGACGCCCCCTATATCACCGGTCAGATCATCCCAGTAGATGGTGGTCGAACCTTGCAACAATAACTTGTTAAAAGTGAGCAGACAATGAATGAATCAACCACCGGCTTGAACTTCAGACAAAGCGTTGATCACATGGTAGACCGAGCGCTAACCTTTATGGACCTCAAACCCGGTATTGCCAATGCCATCAAATGTTGCACCTCCGTTTTGCAAGTTAGCTTTCCGGTGGAGATTCGGGGCAAAGTAGAGGTATTCACTGGCTGGCGTGCTGTTCACAGTATTCACCGGCTGCCTGCTAAAGGTGGATTACGTTATTCGGAAAGCGTCGACCAGCAGGAGGTGGAAGCATTGGCAGCGCTAATGACCTATAAATGCGCCATTGTCGATGTTCCATTTGGCGGCTCCAAGGGCGGTCTTTACATTAATCCTGATAGCTATTCACGTGATGAGTTGAAAATTATTACACGCCGTTTTGCTAGGGAGCTTGCAGCGGCAGGATTTCTCAGTCCAGCAACTAATGTTCCGGCTCCCGATATGGGGACTGGCCAGCGCGAAATGGCCTGGATAGCAGACACTTATAAGCATCTCAATCCAGAAGATATCAACGCTCTTGCATGTGTAACAGGTAAACCGGTAGCCCATGGCGGGGTAAATGGACGCACCGAAGCGACTGGGCGCGGCGTCCAGTATGCGCTACAGGAATTCTTTCGCCATAAAGAGGAGCTGCGTGCCAGTGGACTGGAGGGCGAACTGGAGGGCAAGCGAATTATCATCCAAGGGCTGGGTAATGTCGGATATCACGCGGCGAAATTTCTTTCGGAAGAGGACGGCGCAAAGATTATCGGCATTATTGTGCGAGATGGTGCTATCTTTGATCCAAATGGTATTCATGTAGAAGAGGCTTACTATCACCGCTATTCCCATGGGGGGCTAAAAGGATTTGCTAGTGGTGAGTTCATCGAAAACGGTGCGTCACTACTTGAATATGAGTGCGATATTCTGATCCCTGCGGCGATGGAAGGAACCATCACCGAAACCAACGCCCCAATGATTAGCGCCAAGCTCATTGCTGAAGCAGCCAATGGTCCGATCACTTTCGAAGCGGACCGTATTTTACGCAGCCGAGGAGTCACCATCCTTCCTGACGCCTATGTGAATGCGGGAGGTGTCGTGGTCTCCTATTTCGAGTGGATCCGCAATCTTAGCCATATGCGCTTTGGACGAATTGAACGGCGTCTCGATGAGGCGCGTGGACGCTGTATTCTCACAGCCTTGGAGGAGACCAGCGGCCACAAGGTACCAGAGTGGATCAGCGATAAACTTGCTCGAGGTGCCGACGAACTTGACTTGGTGAGATCCGGTCTTGATGACAGCATGCGCCAAGCCATGCAAGAAATCATAGCAATCCGCAAGCGCAAACCAGAAATTGAAGATTATCGTACTGCAGCGTACATCATTGCTCTGCAAAAACTGGCGCGTTCTTATATTGATATCGGGGTTTGACTGTTTTCTCCTGCGGGAATCATCAAAATAACATGATTCAAAAACAGTATATTATCGCTATTATATTCCAGCCACTTTACAAATAGAGTGATTTATAGAAGAATCTGTTCTCAAGCTTGATATTAGAGTGGTTTTCAAGTTATTTTTAATTATTAATGGTCATTAAAGATCAACTCATTAAGAATATGAATAAGCAATTTAAAACAACTCTGTTTTTCACGCGCCGCATAGTCTACCTATGCGTAAATTTCAATTATCACTCTATTACGAGAACGTCTCATCATATGTTTCTGTGACCAAGGATTGACTGTATTAGTGCTAAGTAGCTGTATCACAAATATTGTAATAACTTGAGTGAAGCTTAAGCAGTTCCTGTCATAGATTAAGCAGCATAGAAAACTTCTTCAAATGAAAAATATTGAAGCCATCCCGACAACATTGCTAGCTTAAACAACACTTGGTGAAAAAATGAAAACGACCAACAAAAAGAGGAGAATCGGAATATCATTAATGCAGTGGATAGAATAGAAATATGCGATCAATATTGAATAATTAAACTCGATAAGGTGAATTTGGACTGCTTGGTAAAGTTATTACAACTGGGCACTATCCCACTCAAGAGGTCAGGTATCATAATGTAATATAAACAGTCCCTGTTTTTATCATCTGTTTATCGATTTAAGCCCTAGGTTGCCCCCAACCTAGGGCTTTTTTATTATTTAGCAAAATCATATAATTAACCTAATGCCCGCTCTCCTAACTACCCCATCAATGAGAAAAAACGCTCCACAACCTTCAGATCACGAGTTTTGGTCATGGGCGGTAGACTGCGAATAAATAACTTTCCATAGGGTTTACTGAGCAAACGCGGATCGCAAATAACCAACACACCGCGATCCGATTCGTCTCGTATCAGGCGACCAGCCCCCTGTTTCAAAGCGATAGCGGCCTGGGGCAATTGAAATGTCATGAACGGATTTCCGCCCTGCTTGCGTAATGCATCGATGCGCGCCTGAAGTACTGGATCTCCAGGAGAAGCAAAAGGTAGCTTATCGATTATCACGCAGGATAGCGCCTCACCACGCACATCGATACCCTCCCAAAAACTCGAGGTGCCCAATAACACCGCATTACCCAGCTCACGAAACTTTTCCACCAGCTCTGTACGTGGTGCCGTACCCTGAACCAACATCGGATAGTTAAGCTTATCTTGCAGATATTCTGCGGCTTCCTGTAAGGCGCGGTGACTGGTAAATAACAGAAAGGCTCTTCCATTACTCGCCTCTAGGATCGGTAAAGAAAGATCTGATACCCTACGATTAAACTGGGGGTCTTGAGGTTCCGGCAATCCATTTGGGACATACCATACTGCCTGACGAGGGTAGTCGAAAGGACTATCCCAACAATGGGTTTCAGCCTCGTTTAAACCCAGCTGACTGGAAAAATGCTCAAAGCTGCCACCTACCGCCAGGGTTGCCGAGGTAAATATCCAGGAAGCGGGATGCTCCTGCATGACGCTGTGGAAGACCCCCGATATTTCTAATGGTGTGCGATTGAGTCGAAAACTCTGACGCTGGGTCTCAAACCAGCGAATCGATTCACTCTCTTCATCATCCATCAGATTCTGCAAACGCTGGGTTAGCTGTTCAGCGCGCTCCTTGCAGCTATCGAGCCCTTTAGCCCTCCCCTCTATGGTACGTAACGCCTCTGAGAGATGATTGAGTGCCTTATGTAAAGCATCAAGATGTGAGGTCACTGAAGGGTTACTGGAGACTTCAGACCAGGCTCCTCGGCGAGTGTCCAGGCCCAACGCTAAGCGTAAGTCACGGCTGGCCTGCTTCAATCGCTCTGCTCGCTCTGGCAGTTCGGGGGTATCCTTGGCTTCACGGTGATATTCGGTGATACAGTCTCTAGCCAGTTCTATCAATTGACGACCACTGAGACTATCCCCGAAAAAACTCCCAGCCACATCAGGTAGTTGGTGTGCCTCATCCAGAATAAAGCAGTCGGCACTGGGGAGCAATTCTCCAAACCCCTCCTCTTTGAGAGCCAGATCGGCACAAAGCAAATGGTGATTAATCACCACCAAGTCGGCTTCCTGGGCTCGTTTGCGAGCCTCCACCAGGTAACATTTACTGTAAGCGGCACACTCCTGCCCTAGACAATTATCTGACGTTGAGGTGACTATTGGCCAGATTGAGGCATCTTCGGCTATCTCAGACATTTCACTGATGTCTCCCCACCTAGTTGCTGTCGACCAACTACGTATCGACTGCAATTGTCCCAATTGTTCTCTGGTCAAACGAATCTCTTCGACTAAAGTACTTTCAAGCCGATGAATGCAAAGATAGTTGGCGCGCCCTTTCAGTAGCGCAATGGAAACGGGGCTGGCGAGACATTGGCGCACCATCGGCAGATCTCGATGATAGAGCTGATCCTGTAGATTCTTGGTGCCGGTTGAGACGATAACTTTACGTCCCGACTTCAGGGCTGGCACCAGATATGCGAAGGTTTTCCCGGTTCCCGTGCCTGCCTCACAGATCAATACCCCACCCTGCTCAATGACATTGGCAACCGCTTGCGCCATCTCTTGCTGTTGAGGACGGTATGAAAAACCATCGATACGGCTCGCCAGCCACCCTTCAGGGCCGAATATTTCGGCATAGTCACTCATTATCAATCGGCCTGGTTATCCCAGATTTCCGGTTCCAAACCATTTTCCTTGGTCCAGACGAGCCGACTGATGATTTTAAAGCGCGCTACTGACATAGCACCTCGTTTTGCCCGGTTGCCACTGCTCTTATCAATAAATTCAAGAATATCATCGCGCTCCGCTTCATAGATCTCATAGGGCTCATATTCTTCATCCATAAGCACCAGCACAACACTATCCCAGCTCTTATCTAACTTAAGCTGGCCTATACGTTGACCTGATTTGCTCTCATCAAAGATGGTGCGGGATTTTATTTGTATTCTTTTATTCCCACGGGCTGGATCGATAGCACCATACCCCCCTTCACCCTCAGTATTGGGTTCCAGTTGAAGTAATTTAAGTGCATCGAACTCTGCAATTTCATTGCTGATTCCTGGCAGGGGTTTGCCCATGGTTCGTCGGTATTCGGCGGCTAATACCCGAGCTTGTGCAATTAATTTATTGGCGGCATAGACAGTCAAGCCGTGGCTCCTAGCAACTTGGAAAAAAGTTCTGCCCGGATTGTAGCCTATCTTGACATGCTTTCGCATAACTAGTGTGGTGCTTCATACAAATTGACGATGATAGAAGCCTGCTCAGGCCAGGAGACAAGGCGCAATGCGCAGGGAATGGCTCGCCCTTTTCAAGCATGGCAACGCAGTATCCTGGCAACCTAAAAATCAGTACACCGTCCAACTGATTTTTTTAGGTTAATCCCAACTGGACTGCTTTAGCCCTGCTGCGTCTGCCGCTTCACAGTGACCATCTCTTCAAGTTGGTCGGTAAACAGCCTAGGCTGGCCAAAGTAGTAACCTTGAGCATAGTCCACCCCCATATCCTGCAGGGCTTCGCTGGTAGCCTTATTCGCAACAAACTCAGCGATCACCTGCTTACCCATAAAGTGAGCCAGCTCAGTGATCGAGATCACCATCGCCGTATCTTCGGGCTTATGCTTCATCTCTCGCACAAAGACACCATCGATCTTGACATAATCGACAGGCAGGTTTCTAAGGTAGGAGAAGGAAGCGTAACCGGAGCCAAAATCATCCAGGTAGCAGGAACAACCTAAATCTCTAATCTCTCTAAGAAATGCTGCGATCTTGGAAACATCCTGGGCTAACGCTGTTTCGGTAATTTCAAATCCGAGCTGCTGAGGCAAGATCGAAGATGCCTCTATCTGCTCTCTGAGAAACGCTTTAAAGTCTCCATCGGCAATCGATTTTGCAGACAAATTGACTGAAAATGCAGCTGATTCATCAAGCTGATCAGCATAGTCGTTTATGATGCTAAAAAAGCGCTTAACCACCCAACGGTCGACCGCTCGCATCAAATCATATTGTTCTGCCGTTTTAATGAAGGTTTCAGGACTCAGGAGTTCGCCATCATCACCCATAATTCGCAATAACATTTCGTAATGGGTGTGCATACCCTCTTCGTCTCTCAGGGGTATGATTGGCTGACTAAACAGAACCATACGGTCATTTTTCAGGGCCTCTTGAATGGCAGGTATGGTTTGAATCATCTGTTTTTGATTCTGGTAGGCCAAATCGGATGGGGTATAAATTCGGGTGCAGTTTCTACCTGCCTGCTTTGCCAATCGACAAGCCGATACGGCCGCCTGCAACAAAGCATCGGTATTCACCTCCAAAAGGTTATTGAAAGGCACCACGCCCATACTAGCCGATACGGGAATCAAACGATCATTCCAGGTATAGTGATAGTCTTCAATGGCCAAGCGTTGAGACTCAGCAACTTGGAACCCCTGATCAAGATTAGTATCGGGGATCAGTATCGCAAATTCATCATCAGCAACACGGGCTATCACACTCCCATCAGATTGATAGCTTAAAAGAATAGCAGCAATTTTCTGCAGTAAAATATCGCCCCCTTCAAAGCTGCAGAGGTCATTCACAACCTGAAACTGATCTATGTCGAGTAGAATCAGAGTATAGTTAATCAAGCCATCACCATGATTGGCTAGTAGCACTCGCAAATGGCGCTCAAAGCTACGTCGATTCATCAGACCAGTCAGCTCGTCAATCGCGGACTCATCCTTAATTTCGTTATAGCTGTTCAACAACATATGATCGATCGCACGGTCTAGTAGAGATTGGCTCTCACCTGAGATCATTCGATAGGTCTGGCTTTTTAGTCCTTCGGCAAGTTGAGCTTTATTAACATCCAGTGCCCGGTAACCACTACCATCAACCCAGACATAATAAGCAGGATCGCCACTCTTCCAAGCCAGGTTGTACATTTTCAAACCTGCCCCTTCCGTCTTGATAGAAATCCATTCTCCAATATCGAGTGAATTAATGGTTTTAAGTGTGGCGTGATCAAGCTTGACCTGGCTACTATTGCAAGATGCCAGATATTTTCTGGAACAGAATCCAGCCAAGTAAGACTCATCAAACACTACCTGCGGCTCATAGCATTGAAGCAATGCCTGACCACCTTGATTTAATGCCTGATTCAATTCAACGACAAACTGCTTACTGGCCAGTGGATGTACTGGATGATCTCGAAACCCTTTTCTTATAATTGAAATCAGGTCACGAATTTGGCTACTCGACATTTCCAAGGGAGACTTACTGTTGTTAAAGAGTTTCAACACTATTTCAACCACCCGTAGATAGGTCTTCCAGGCGGGGCTCGTATCTCCCTGCGAGACATGGGTCTGTACTAAGAGACTAATCCATCCAAACTGAAACAGCTTATCCAATACTGAGGAGATCGGCTTGCCTTGCAATAGAGAAGTCAGGTATTGCATTACCTGACGTTCAGCCAATAAGCGACGTTCATCTTGTTCGCATCGCGATATGACTAGTTGACGATTATTGTGAAACTCCGTTGATAGTTCATGATATCGCGCTTCTAGCACTTCGCTCACCTGCTCCAACGTCGTCAGATCACCTTGATCGATTGCGTTGATTAGATGAGCAACTCCACTCTTCCCTTTTGCTTCAGCTTTCACAGAGCTTAGATAAGGGATCAGCTGTTCACATGCTTTGAGCAGCCCTCCAACAGGATGGTGGCTGTTTTCCAACAGCGAAGGATCCAAAATAATTTCTTGAATGATCGGCAGTTGTAACCGCTCAATAACGCCTTTTAGCTCTTCTGGCAACAATAGGTCCTGCTGTAACGCAGCTACCAGCTCTTCACCCGTAGTGATGGCAGAGCGGGTTACTGAAGCAAGAGGTTTCTCTTCGTTCAGTTGTTTCTTGAGGAGTTTTTCCAACTGATTAAGCAGAGACGATGTGCCTAATCGAAGTGGCAGAATATCCAAAGACTCAATAACTCGTTGTGGAGATATCGCTTCCTGGTCCGTTTGCGGGCCGCCCGCTTGATTGCGATGCTTCAAGCCAAATAGTGTCGACAGGTGCGACTGTGGCTTGACCGGAGTTGGATGGGTGTTCTGACTGCAAGGATACTTATTTGTGGTCTTGGACTGGGGTGACTGGGGTGACTGGGGTGACTGGGGTGACTGGGGTGACCGCGCCTGCTTCAGCCCCTGTTCGCTGAAAATTTGTAGAATCTTCTCATAGAACAGTTTAAGATCGCTCAATAATGTATGCTGAAATACCCCTAAAATCAGTTGAAAACTGCTGATATTCAACTCAAAACGACTCAATACTCGACTCAAAGCATTCAGTAGACTCTGTGGCGAGAGGGGATTTCTATCGTTAACAATGTGGGTTTGCAACATATAGGAGAGTGCTGTCTCTATGCTATAGAGATGGTTAGCAATTTCTGCTTCTAATTGTCTTGCGGCATCATTCACGATTAAACAGCGGTCGATCTCCTCCTTTTCCATTAACTCCAGATGATCTGCTTCAGAAGCACTCTGATCCGCTTTCTCTTCGAGTAGTTCAGCAAAAGATAGCTTTACCAAGCCAAAAAACTCATCCTCAATATTCTGCTCCTCTTCTTTCAATGAATTCAGTGAAAGCGGGGGTGCAAGTAGTCCAGCAACATCCCCTCCATCTGTTGCATAAGGCTGGAGCCTATCGCTGAATCAAATCTCACCAATGGGGCATCTACCGACATTTGAAACTGAGCTTTGAGATAAGAAAATATCTTTTGGCCTTGCTCCTTATTGCTAAAGTAGAGACCAATTCCCTCTCCATGGCGATAGACAACACTCACTTCAGCCTTTAGTTCCTTAGGGGTCAATTTAAGTACGGCATGTTGGCAAGTTTCTTCGGCAAAGTAACCTTCAGACAATAGGTCATTGAGACCATTGTCGGTAGACTTGAGATAGACGCCACCTGAAGAAAAATTCAAAATCTGGCAGACGGATAACGTGTGGTCCTGAATATGAAGAGCTGCTGGCTGATCAATATCCAACCGTGGATGTTTCCTGCGGTTTTTCATACTTAAGTATTTCGCTGGCTAATCCTATGTCAATCGAAACAGAGCAAAATAGTTTCGATCCTTGAACCTAAAAAATCAGTTGACCGATCCATTCTAATGACAAGTTATTGATTTCAAATAAAATAGCTTCAACTCCCTTAGTCGCCTACCAGATGAAGTACGCTATGGCAACGGAAATGAAGCCGAGTGTCGGGCCTGATCATATAGAAGTATCGGCACACCAGGAGTAGGCTTTAGCTCATAACCAACCCTGACGCCTTTTACTTATCAGAAGAAAATATGCGATGAAACCACTTCACCAGTGGTCGTGAATGGGCGCAGGGGGCTTCTTCAATCTTTGCGCTATCACTAATATAAGGAAATTGTACCGCATCTCGGCACCCATCCCCCATCAGACCTGTTTTAGTATCTATGGCCACCATCTCCACTCCTCTAGGTGGCTCCTCGAGCAGTGAATAGATACCGATCTGTTTCATGAGTGCCGCCCAGACTCTCATGGCACCCGATGCGCCGGTAAGGCCGGTAGGACCATTGTCGTCTCGACCAACCCAAGCAACCGCGACACGACGTCGATCAAATCCGGCAAACCAACTATCCCGCAAATTATCTGTTGTGCCGGTTTTACCCGCCACTTCAAAGTCTCCGGACAGCAACCACTGCAGTGATTTGCCTGTACCACTGTGAGTGACCTCATTCAATGCGTGCCTCACTAAATAGACCGCCTTTGTATCCGCTTTGGATTCGATTTTCAATGGATATCGAGATAGTGGTTTTCCTTCGGCATCCGTGACATCGCGTATTGATTTAAGTGTTGCGCTGTACCCCCCATTGGCAAGGGTCTGATACATCTGAGTCATTTCAAGGGGGGAGAGCGACACTGCCCCCAGTAACAGTGAAGGATAGGCGGGTAGCGGACGCTGAATACCAAGATCATGCAGGCTCTCGATCACTGACTCTAAACCCACAGATAACCCAAGATGGACGGTTGCTAAATTTAATGACTCCGCTAAGGCATGCTGGAGATTTATATTTTCATGACTCTGGTTATCGTAATTTTTCGGCTCCCAGAGCTCACCATTGTCCCCTTCAATATGCACAGGTGTATCATCAATCAGAGAGAACAGATGGTAATGATCTGGTTGTTCAAGCGCACTGAGATAGACAGCAGGTTTTATCAGTGAACCTACCGGACGTATCGCATCGAGTGCTCGATTGAAACCTGCAAAGCGGGGATTTCGATCGCCCACCAAGGCATTGACTTCCCCAGTCTCCACATCGACCAAGGTGAGAGCACCTTGAAGCGTTCTAGGAGGGATACTCCGAGCCTTTTCCAAGCTATTCAACTGCTCTGATAGCGCGTCTTCAGCACGTTTCTGAAGCCAGGGATCGAGGGTAGAAAAAACCCGTAGCCCTCCGGCATTCAGGTCCTGATCCCGATAGTCCCGACGCAATTGACGCTTGACCAAATCCATGAAAGCAGGACTTCCTGAACTTTGTAGACTGCCCTGCTCGACACTCAAAGGCTCTCTATTTGCCTCAGCAGCCTGGGTCGCAGTAATCAACCCTTGCTCCTCCATCAATTGGAGCACCAGCTGTCGGCGCTGCTTTGCTTGTTTAGGATGCCGCCTGGGGTCGTAGGCAGAGGGTCCGCGTACCAAAGTAACCAACATCGCCAGGCGCGGCAAGCTTAACTCCTGAAGGGGCCGATTGAAATAGAAACGGCTCGCCAGAGCAAATCCATGAATCGCCCGCCCCCCTTGCTGCCCAAGGTAGATCTCATTGGCATAGGCTTCGAGGATTTCATCCTTGGAATAGCGTAGTTCGACAATCATCGCCATCAAGACTTCGTTGAATTTACGCCACAGGGTGCGATCGGGTGTTAGAAAAAAATTCTTAACCAATTGCTGGGTTAGGGTACTGCCACCTTGCACCACCTGGTTAGCCCTCAGGTTAGCCCAGAAGGCCCGACCAATAGCAACAGGGTCTATTCCAATATGTTGGTAAAAATGGCGGTCCTCCACAGCAACCAGAGCAGATACCAATAACTCAGGCAACTCCTCCCTGGTCAGTAGAATACGATCTTCCCCATGGGCAGATCTAAGGCTGCCGATGAGCCGAGGTTCAATTCGATAATAACCGATTGGCTCTCCCTTGGCGGCCCTCTTTAGCGTGCTAACACCCTGCTCATCCAAAATCACTTCTAAATAGTCACTGGAACGCGCTATATCTGGGAAGTTGAAAGCACGGGTGCGCAACAGAACCCGGTTCCGATAGCTGGAATATTGACCAGGACGATCGGGGTGTTTCACCTGTTGATAGCCCAAACCGTCAAGCGTCTGCTTGAGATGTTCCACGCTAACTGGCGCGCCAGGATAGAGATCCAGCGTTCGGCCATAGACCTTAGCAGGCACCGCCCAGCGTTGCCCCTCGAAGCGCGCCTGAACAACCTGATCGAGATAGAAGCTGTAGAGCAGACAGGCAAGCAGCAAGGTCGCCATTCCCAACAGCACCCACCGCCCCCAAGCAAAACTTATGCGGGATTGACTTGTGTTTTTCGCTGTTTTCTTACGCTGCTTCGCCATACCTGTTTACTAACTCATCAACCAATGAACGCAACCCGAAGTCTACTCCGAAGATTTCACCCAGTCGCTTGAAATTTTAAATAACTAATTGATTATTATATATAATTAAATGCCAGGAAAACTCACCGTGTTTATCTGGTGAAATATTTAGGCTAATGGGCGGCCCATAGCTTACAGAAAGCCCCTCGAAACTGTTAACAGATAAAAAAAGGAAGCCCGCTTGACCCGCATCTAAAGAAATGGGATTGCGCGGGCATCTTATTCAACCTGGTTTCAGGCAAAAAACACCTAATTTTACTAACTTATTCAATTAAGTCACAAAAAACTTTGCCGCTATTATCGTTGAACCTAAAAAAACTCTCAATAGGCCACTAATATGCGATCTAGTAAGAGAAAATTCATTTGGTTGTATCTGCTCGCTGCAACATTTACTAACCAAACTACCTTGGCAGTAAACCTGGATGCCACAGAGGGAACAGAAATCAGACAAATGCTCGAGAGCCGCATTGCTAAAATCGGCAATAACAAGGCGCTTAAACAAAGGATGGCAAGAGAGGGACTAGACAGGACCGTGCTTTGTCGTTCCTGTCATGGCGATGATGGTATGGCCATTCAGCCACTTGTACCCAACCTAGCAGGGCAAAATCCGGTATATATCGTTGATCAGTTTCAACGTTTTGGTGATGGTCGACGCTATGACTATCTGATGAGCAATCTAGCCAAGACATTCTCCCTTGAAGATAAGATCAAGATAGCCATTTTTTATTCTGATATGGAAATGAAACCCTCAGGTGGCGGAATACCCGAGCTTTTAGAAGAGGGAAAACTACTTTTCAAAAAGAGATGCGTGGAATGTCATGGTGAAAATGGACGTGGACAAGCCGGTTATGCCCTTCTCGCCGGCCAGCGCTACGACTATATTGTCAAGATGCTAAAAGAGTTTCGGGACCGCACGGGTAGACGCACAAATGTATGGATGAGCGGCGTTGCCGTTCGGCTAAATAACAGAGATATCAAGGCCGTAGCGACTTACCTTGCCAACCTGGAGTAGTTTAGCGAATAATCTTCTGGCGATATCCCGCATCGACACAGCCACTACCACACCCCAACACCTTTTCAGAGAGCGGAAACATTGCTAAGCGGAATTTCAGATAGGCGTACAGGTCACTCAACCAAAGAGGCTCCAACGAATCAGCAATCGCCTTCAAACGGAAGTCATAAGGCGCAATTAATACAGCTGCCTGCTCTACGCCAATCTCAGCGATAAGATAAAAAAGCTCTTCGATATAATGATTACCAATCGCCAAACACCCAGCTGACCTGGCGCTACCGTGGATAAAGATATTAGAGCCCGGAGAATTCCTACCCTCTCGCCCAGCCTGTACCTGATCAAAAACATTGGGATAGTTGAGTTTCATCGATAGGTGATAATGGCTGTAAGGATTGAGTTCAACAATCCGATAGAAACCTTCAGGTACCTGTTTATCCCCCTCTCGTAGCTTGGGACCCGCGCCACCACTAGCTGCGAAGATGGCGTAGTCATGGATAAAGTACCAACGTCCCTCCTCATAGGCCCAAAGCTCAAGTCGCTGGCTCGCCTTCAAGGCGATTAACTGGACGCGTTCGGGAGGATAGCTCAGCCCAACTAGCTCAAATCGTTTCGTGATACGATGTTTAACCTCACCACCAAGTGTCTCCAGGGTGCGCTCTAGACTATCCTGATGTGCGGCCTGGGCAACAGAGGTCCAGCCTATAACCAATATCAGAAAGAGATACCTCATACTATTATTGCCTACACAGAACCCGTTCAAGCCAATTCCCGTAAATGATATCTGAAAGCTCATGCAGCTGTGCAATCCGCTGATCAATATCCTGCAGAATGGTCTCAGCCGTTTGACTGCATGCCGAACCGAGCAGTAGGTCACTGCCATAGCGCTCGATCCAGTTTTTCACCATCTCTCTGGTCATTTCAAGATGAAATTGCAAGCCAAGATGGTCCCCTATTGTGAATCCCTGATGAGAATAGCAGTCGCTCTGCATTATCAATCGGCTGCCAGCTGGTAAAGTGAAGGTATCGGCATGCCAATGAAAAGCCAAAAAACTCTGCGGCAAGCCTGTCATCCAGCTTTCTGGGTCATTTTCCGGAATTAGATTTACAGGATGCCAACCAATCTCCATCGCCTTGCCCCTGATTACTTCCCCGTCCAGAGCACGGCTCATCATCTGCGCGCCAAAACAGACACCCAATATTGGCACATCCTCTTGATAGGCCTTGCGAATTAGCGCAAGCTCTCCCTCTATCCAGGGAAGATGATCATTGACACTAACCCCTGCCCCCATAAAAACAAGTGCAGAAACGTCATCAGTCTGGCTTGGAACTGGATGCCCATCATCAACACAGACCATTTCCCAAGGTATTCCGCGCTGCTGCAGATATTCGCCCAAATAACCTGGGGGCTGGCATACGAGATGACGAAAGATACGGATAGGCTTCATCCTGGAATCCGCAATTAAAATTTTATTCGTTGCTTAAGCATAACACTACCTTACATTATATATAAGCGGCCAATCTCTTCGATTCTTCGACACAGGAAACGTTTTTGACTCAGAAACCTAATCTCGTACCAGTTCAAAACAACTCATGCTCCTATACCTTCTGGGTTTGCTAGGCTACAGCGTGAATGGCACGACGCTTGAACCTAAAAAAATCAGTTGACCGCTCCATTCTAATAGCAGGTTTCTGACTTTAAAGAAATTAGCTTCGATGGTTAGGGTCACCTACTGGGTGAACCACGCTACAACGTGAATGGCACGCTTGTGGCGGCGCATGGCGGCGTTGCAACTCCTTGGAATAGCGGGCTATTCCGCGTCGTTGCGTCTTGCCCTGCACCACCACAAACGCACCCTTCACGCTGTCCAACTGATCTTTTTAGGTTGAAAGGGAAATGGTTCCAGGCAATGGACAAGCTAAAAAAAGAGCGTCCCCTCTCACTCCGGAGGATGCTGTAAAAGCATGCTGCGAATATTCGCAAAAGTTGTTGATTAGCTGGCTTTTGTGGTTGATTCATAATAGAATTATTCCAGTTTGCTCGTTGAGTAAATGAGATATAATAACCCCAGGAGGTATTGATACATGGAAGTCAAAAGCTATATCGTGGATGACCAAGGTAATTTCAGATTTACAAAGGCAGGTTTAGAGGATCAGACACGGCTACTAGCTAAGGCCGGTATTGATGCACGAAGTATCAAGACATATGCGGAGTACATTAAGGCAAGGCAGGCCGCACGCCCATATTTTTGGGAGTATCTGCAAGAGGAGACCGAAAAGCGGTTGAAAGGCAAGCCAGACACAATAGAGTGGCAAGCTATACGATCCATCGTTTTTGGGACTCGAGAAGAGCAAGATCTGTTGCTTAAAAAATTAGAACTTAAACGAAAACTTAAGCTCAAGATTGTTTAGCATAACTACTCCCTCTATCGGTAAAAAAACACCTTAAAATCACATGACAGACAGAGGTAAAACAAGGATATACCGGTGTTGGCAATCCCAGGCAGAGTAAGGATATGACCACCCAACATAAATCAAGCACCTCTTCAATATCCCGCCCTGTCTAATAACAGGTTTCTGATTTTTAGGTTAAATACTTACATTTTAAAAGCGCAGGATTTCTATTGTATATGGCTTGGCTTTTTGTATTATTTCATTAAGCAACTCATGAGTGAGAGTAATTTATTACAGAGTGAAGCCCTGCTAATGCATTATCTGCCCCAACATAGCGCGTATACCAAGAGAATAGAACACATTCGTGGGCTATCGCTAAGTCATAGCTACCCATTCCATTCAGATCGTCCCCTCTCCTGGAGGAGGGTGTTGTAAAAGCATGCCGCGAATATTCGCAAAAGTCGTAGGATGCGGTGAGCGGTGCGAACCGCATCAATAGTGCGGTGGCTCACGAACATCAATGATGCGGTTCGTACCTCACCACATCCTACCTAATAGGCTTATCACAGGTTACAAGTTAGCTTCATCATCTTCGGAAGATTGGCCACGAACCTTTAACTCGGCACGCACGATGTAGCACTGCGTTGCCCCGGCGTCAGGGCATCAAACGGATAGCAGATGACACCGATTGCATGGCGCTATTCAGTTGCACCGAAAATCGGCATAGGGCTTGTTAATCATTCATATTAATGTGGATTTCAGGTTTCATGGTGAACTCCGAAACTTAAGTTAACTAGTGCCCGTCCATAAATTGAATATTTTCAAAAAAATAGCAAAAAGAACATACTACGCCTGTACGAAAATTCTTTAGTTTGTCGAATGCCTTTTTCTTAACTCCCATCGCATGATAAGACAAGCCACCCTTCTTATGAAACACAACACACTTTATTCCAAGTGTTTTAGCATTCTCTACGAAATCCTTTAACAATGATGTCGGCCTACTCCCCGAACAGACTAACAATCTTCTCTGGTGGCGGTACCTTTTCATGATCAAAGATTCTACGCTTTGTCTGCTCAACAACCTTCAATAATAAATCACGATAGTGTTCAATTCGACTGATCCAGTTGCTTTGATACTCGCTATCATTACCTTCAGATTTGACTCGTTTCAAGGCTCTTTCTACTTATTTCAATACGATGCTGACTATCTGCAATAACTTTGGATAAAGCGCGTCTTTTTCTATTTTTTTCAGAGTGTCCGCTTTAATTCATCTGATGGTTGACTGCAAACTCGATCGTTTTGGACTTGAGCCCACAGGGATTCTTGCAAATGTTCGATAACTCATCAAATCCGATAGGTGAAAGGCTAACCGGATAGTTTTTTCAGTTGTTTCCCAAATTCGTGTTTTGAGTAAAAATCAAATATACTGGCTTGTAGCTGGCAAGTTTTTCGCACGCTAAAATCCTCTTTTTTTGTTTTGCAACATTGATATATTTTTATTTTTCAAGAGGATTTTTTAATGCTTGTTTAATTGTTTTTCAGGTGCATATGGATTTATGGATGGGCACTAGTGATTCTGTGCTATCTACCCAGCGTACCGATTTGTAAACAAATGACTTGAATTTTTATACCTGATTCTGGATAGTCTTAGGTTGCATCCCATTCTACCTTTTTAACGCTGATTGGTTTTGCAAGTTCATCATCTCAGAAATTGGGTGGGATGCTCCACTAATTATTTGATTGTCGGTGCTTCCTGGCGGTTTTCTTAGGCGTATTTGCCAAGATTACCCACAAATTCTGCTGAGGAGCCTTAAATATGTGGCACTTACCGGCTCTTCCGGATGGCTGATAGCCCGCGATTCATAGTAAAATCGTCGGCTTGATAAAAAGCAATATGCTATGCGCTGAAAAATCGAGTAGTTTACAAGCAGGTTCTAGGTGGTGTTGCCAGTCAGGCGCCTAGCATCTAAGTAAAATTTAAACAGTCTGCTGATCGCCGATGTCACCATGGACCTGAATAACATGCGAATTTGATCTGGAGAGAACAAAGCGCCAAAGAATGATTTCACCGCTATTGTTACGGCTTGTGGCATGAGGCTGATAAGTGCGAAACATCAACATTACAATCAACACAACAGTCAGACCGCCGTTAAAGCTGACCCAAACTAACCAGTTCCGCAATTTTCGGAGTGATTCAGCCACAATGAATGCCCCGAAGAGGGATCTATACCGTGACAGATAACGCGACTTTCTCGCTTATACCAACCATCCTTTGCGGGGGCGCAGGTTCCCGACTTTGGCCCGTTTCGCGGGAGATGCACCCCAAGCCATTCCTGCGCATGGAGGATGGTCAGAGTCTCCTGCAAAAGGCATTTCTACGCGGAGCTACACTGCCCAACGTCAAAGAGGTGCTGACCGTCACCAACCGCGAACTCTACTTTCAGACCGAGGATGAGTTTGACCAGGTGAACACCGATGGTGTCGCCACTTCATTCATCCTTGAGCCATTCGGGCGCAATACCGCGCCGGCGGTGGCCGCGGCCGCCCTCCAGATGGCGGAGTCGCATGGCGAGAACGCGATA
>JARRQF010000139.1:0-9089 GCA_037382065.1 Candidatus Thiodiazotropha sp.
TCAAGCATTGCAACGCAGTATCCTGGCCTGAGCAGGCTTCCCTTCGGGCGAGACGCTAAGCGGTCATCCGCGTTGTTGCGCGCCTTGGAAAGGGAGAGGCCATTCCCGGCGGCACGCGCCTAGCGGCTAACCGCTTAGCGTCACGCTATCATCGTCAATTTGTATGAAGCACCACACTAGGAGAATGCGGAGTTAGTTTTTTTGCCACAAAAAAACTTAAAAAGGTACTTAAAGATAAGTTTCCTCGCTGCCTGAATGGTGCTCCGCTACTGTTACCCAGCAGTGGCAATCAGCTGCGCTCTGGCATTGACCAGTGGCTGGACAAACATCGCCTCCATCCTCGCATGATCGCCGAGTTTGATGACAGCGCACTGATGAAGGCTTTTGGGCAGGAAGGTGCGGGGATCTTTGTCGCGCCCTCTGCTATCAAGGCGGAAGTGGAGCAGCAGCATCAGGTGAAGGCGATTGGATGGACCGATGAGGTGAAAGAGCATTTCTACGCCATTTCCGTCGAGCGCCGGGTTACTCACCCGGTCGTCTCTATCGTGTTAGAAACAGCGCGTGAGATGTTATTTGCCGATGACACCCAATAGCTTTTAGTTCCGGCTCTGCTGATTTAGGGCCTCGAAAAAAATTAGTTAACCACTTCATTCTGTAGCTGACTTTCGCGAGTGACCGGGAATGATCACCTCCTGGCTGCAGCTGTTTACCGTCCACAGCCAAGGCAATGTGGACGATATTTCGTTGCTTCATCAATAGGCTGGCGCTTCCGCTTCATATTGAATACCGATACGACCAGCCTGTTCGCGAATGGCACCATACAGCTTTTGGTCAAATGAGTTGGTGGCTAGATCTGATTTCTTAACTTCTTTCTTAAGGAAGTCACTTCGCTGTAGAGAAAGTGCCTTGATCTCCTGCTGCAAGGCTTTACGCTGTTCTGCCATTTTTGTAATCATAGCCTGCTGTTTTTCAGGTGCCATGGCCTGCATAGGTGCTGGTAAGTGGTGTTTATCGATGGCATCAAGTTCAACCCGGCCACTTGTAACAGCATCAACCAATTCACGCTCACCCAATAGATTGGATTTACCGCTTTTTGATGAATTGAAAGTGGCGCGGCGTGCACGGGATTCCACAGAGGCGGAGGCGTGGAGCTTATCCGCTGCTGCGAGTTTCTCGCGTTTTTTGGCGCGTACCTCTTCGGTTCCATAATAGAGGCGGGTGTCGTCCAGTTGCTTGGAGAGCTTCGCCAGTTGTTTGTCATAAGGTGTGCTGATCGCTACTGCGTTACCATCTTCCGAGACTTGGGCGTATTGACCGAATCCAGCCTCAGCAATCTTATTCCAAACCAATTGTGTGGCACCATCACTGCCAGCCTGAATAGTGTTGACTACGATGCCTCTGTTTTTTGCCTCTGCCAGAGTTTGGGGATATTTCACATCATCCTGATAATCCATATGAGGTGGCGCATCACCAACCAGGAATACCGCCCGATAAGCATCCTTCTGCTGGCTCCACGACATCTTATTAACTGCCTCATCAAGCGCTTGGTTAACGCTTTCTGGTCCATCCCCACCGCCCTCTGCGCGAAAGTCCATTAGGGTTGCATAAACTGAGTCAAGATCATTAGTGAGATCGACTCTGCGGGTTATATACTGATCCCCCCGGTCGCGATAGGCCACTAGCCCCATCTTGATTTCAGGTGCAGGTTGCACCTGGGACATGGTGGTAGCGATCGACCAGATCTTCTCTTTAGCCGTCTGGATAAGCCCACCCATACTACCAGTGGTATCCAATGCAAATACCACCTCGATTTTTGGCTGCTGTTGGACTATCGGCTTCACCTGTGGCGCTTGAAACGGAGTATCAGGTGGTTGAATGTTAATCGCACCAACTTTCTTGATCGCTGGATAGAATGCGATGGCACTGGCGGTAAAGGTGAATAAGGCGACTGCAATAAGTTTTGATTTCATATTCATTCTCCAGATTGACTAAGATCGAATCGATAGTTTGGTAAGTGCGGTTTCCGCCATCCGATAGGCGTGTTGAAAACGGTCTTCCTCATACTTTGCACTCTTATTCTTTACTGCTGATCCCTTCCATGTGTTGGGAATCACCACAAAAAGTGCCTGAGTGAGGAAAAAGCTCCAGAAACCAAGAAATAGATTGCCGGTCTTCAATGTCGCCCAGACCGCAGCGGCTGTTCCGATCAGCACCAATCCAAGATCGGCAAGAGCTGAGATAAGACTTGAGTAGAAATAGAGAGAGCGAATAAGCCAAATGAGTCCCAAGTGAGCCATTAGATAAAACGCTAGGTTCAATTCCATCAACCAGATGAGTACCACTACCACCAACCAGGTGGCCAAGCTGGTTACGCGACCAATCTTTTCGCCACTTCGACCTAATAAGTAGAGCAGATAAAACAACCCCATTAGCGCGATGAGCAGACGAAGTACAAAACTACTGACAAATACCGTTGTTAGCGCTTCAAACAGTACTCCCCCGCTGATTGATGCAGCCAGCGCTACCCCGGCACCTTCGAGAAAAGTAGGTCTTCTCATGATGGCGTCCTCCTCTGCTTTTCACGCAGAAAAGCGAGTTCGACATCATCATCGTTAATTGAAAACTGATCCATGAAATCTATTTCATTCCAGCTATTGCTTTCCGCTGTCTTACTTTCTGAAGCAGCAAGTAGTTCTACCTTCTGCCGCATCAACTCCAAACGAGCCTGATTTTCATCAATACGTTTTTTAAGTTCTTTGTCTGTTTCCTGGAGATCAGCTTGTTTGCGAATGAGATATTTGTGCAGTCGTTCCGATTGCAGTTTGCGTTTTAATAGCACACGAGCCAATGCTTCATTGTCTGTATCGAAACAGAGATCCAGCTCTTCGGCCAACTCATTCAGCCGTTGCGCTAGTTCGTCCTGACGTGAGGCGAGTTGTTTCAGCTCCAGCGTGATAGTCTTAGCCTTATGCTCATCCAGGTTAATAGCCTCCTGCATTTCACGAACAGCCTGTTTAAGGAGTACTTCTGGCTCCTCAATACAGTCAAGAACCGCGTTAACGTCGGCTCTGAAGAGTTGGGATACGCGAGCGATGAGTGCCATGAAAGTCTCCTTTTGATGGGGTATCTAAGGCATAGTCTAAGAACTGGTTGCTTTCACAGAAAGACAGGGTTTGGTAAAACTTAGGGTGAAAAATTTACATCGAATTTACATTTCGTAATCTAAGAGTCGGAAAAATCAATACTCATCCAAAGATTGCGCTGGATTTTGTCCCGTATTCTAGGCACGCAAAGGGGAGCATAGCCGCTCTACGTGACCCTTTGCGCAACAACGAAGCCGGGGCAAAAGACAAGCAAGATGGGATGATTATTTATTTCCCCTGCCCTAAAATATTGGTAACCTAGAGAATCTCTGAATAAGGGCGTCAATATGAAACCACCCATAATTGGTGCAACATGAACCACAAACCACGTATTCTGATTATTGAAGATGAAGTGGCTATTCGCGTTGGTCTGATCGACGTGTTTGTCTATCACGGTTTTGAGGTCGATAGCGCCGCTGAAGGCCCAGAAGGTCTAGAGAAGTCCCTTACCGGCACTTTTGACATGATCCTACTTGATGTGATGCTACCTGGCATGAATGGCTTCGAGATCTGCAACCAAATTCGCGAGAGAAGCAAAGATCAACCGATTATCATGTTAACAGCCAAAACCAGCGATGAGGATATTATTCACGGATTGAGGCTGGGAGCAGATGACTATGTAGCAAAACCTTTTTCCGTCGCTCAATTAGTACTTCGCGTACAGGCTGTATTAAGGCGTTCCAAAATCAGCGAAGCCAATCAAGATACTATAAATTTAGCTGATAGAGTAGAGGTTAATATAAGCAATCTATCAGGTAAACGTGATGATGAGTTAATTAGCTTCACCCGCCGGGAAATGGAGATACTAGAATATCTATACGCACACAAAGAGCGTCCGGTGCCTCGTGATGAACTGCTTAATAAAGTATGGGGCTACGCGAAAAATATAGACATTGAAACACGCACAGTGGACATCCATGTTGCCAAGCTACGCCGAAAAATCGAGCCTAATTCTGCGGAGCCACGATTTTTAACAACAGTGCGTGGCGCAGGTTATCGCCTGCTGGTTGATTGAAGCTGGATTGACGTGGCTCACTCTGCGCTCAACAGGCTAAGCAACAAACAGTTACGCCGCTGGCTGATGGTTTTTTTCTGTGCCCTTGTCATTCCCAGTGGAGTATTGGTCTATCAAGCCTATGATCAACTGAAGTGGGAAGCTTTTCACCGACATCAAGTGGTTGCCGAGGAGCTGGCAAGTCGGATCGATAAGCACTACATAAAACTCATCCAAGAAGAGGAGCAACGCGCCTTTGTCGATTACAATTTTCTCTTGGTTACTGGTAATCAAAAAAATAATTTAGTTCAACGCTCGCCACTTTCAAATTTTCCAGTGCAATCCTCAATACCCGGTTTGATCGGCTATTTCCAAGTTGATAGTGAGGGGCTATTTAAAACACCATTACTTCCTGACTCAATTATAGCTGCAACGGAATACGGCATTAAGAGAGATGAGCTTACAAAACGCCAACAACTGGCGAATCGGGTGCGCGATATTCTTAGTAAAAACCAACTGATTCGCGGAGAGAAAAGCGACTATGCGAGTGACAAGCTTGGTTATAAAATGGATGCAGTGGAACAAACCTCCCTAAGCGAAAATCTAGAATCACTCTCCTCATCAAGTCATGAGACTCGCAACATTCAAAATAATAAGATTACTGCAGCTGAAGATAAGGTATATTCAGAATCAGAAATCAGCACTGAGGTAACAGCAGGCCAGGCTGTTTTTGATCGTTTGGGCGAGCAGAATAGAGATCGAAAAAAACAGCTTCATAATACACCCAACTCCTTGGGACGCGTTGAAGATCTGCAATTGGACAGCAGCTTTGAAGCGGCAAAGCAAGCACCGCAACCGCTTCAGATAAAACGAAAGAGTATGGCCAAATTGGAACGCCTCCCACGAAAAGAGCTTAGCACACTGGCCGAACCTGAAGCAGCTCCTGCACCAGCAGCAAGCAGCATGATGGTAGAAAAGGCCAACCCTACTCCCTTGCGCATCCACACCTTTGAGAGTGAAATTGATCCCTTTGAAATGAGCCTTCTCGATAGTGGACATATTGTACTCTATAGAAAAGTCTGGCGTGATGGTCAGCGCATAATTCAGGGTGCTCTTATTGATCAAGCTGCATTTCTGACGGGTGTTATACAAGCTAGCTTTAATGAAACATCCCTCGCACAGATGAGTAACCTACTCACAGCCTATCTGGGGAATGTTCTGACTGTTTTTTCCTCTACCGAGAACGGTCGAGATCAGCCTGGCATGAGTGAACTGCATGGTGCTTTGCTGTATCAAACCCGACTCACTGCCCCCCTCAATGATATGGAGCTGATTTTCACGATACAGAACCTTCCAGCAGGGGCTGGTGGAATGGTTATTGCCTGGGTGACAGTCATTCTATTATTTATCCTCACTGTTGGCTTTTATGGCATATATCGATTAGGACTAGGGCAGATCAACTTAATCGCCCAGCAACAGGACTTTGTTTCCGCAGTCAGTCATGAGCTTAAGACGCCCCTTACTTCGATACGTATGTATGGTGAAATCCTACGCGAAGGTTGGGCGAATGAAGATAAAAAGCATGAGTACTACAACTACATACACGACGAGAGTGAGCGACTGACACGTTTAATCAATAATGTATTACAGCTTGCACGTATGACCAGAAATGACTTGCAGGTGCAATTTAAATCCATATCAGCAGGGGAGTTAGTGGATACCATAAACTCTAAAATCTCATCACAGGTATCCCGCGCAGGATTCAAGCTTAAGCTGAACTGCTCTAAAGATTGCTCAACCCGGATGTTGCAGGTTGATCCGGACTATTTCGTGCAGATCATCATTAATCTGGTTGACAATGCTATAAAGTTTTCCGCCAAAGCAGAGAACAAGTGCATCGATATTGAATGTTGTGAAGAGCAGGGTGGTATGGTTGTTTTCAAGGTGCGTGACTACGGACCTGGAATACCTAAAGACCAGATGAAAAAAATATTCAAACTTTTCTATCGAAGCGAAAGCGAACTGACGCGCGAGACTGTTGGAACAGGGATAGGCTTAGCGTTGGTGAATCAGTTGACCACAGCGATGAGTGGCAAGATAGATGTCGTGAGTGTGGCGCCTGGGGTTGAGTTTCGGGTCAGCTTTAAGCCCTGAAAGGGAAGTCTATGGTCACCGGGTTAATAAGTAACAAACAAGCTGCTTTCATATGATCTCGTCACTCCAGCACATGCAGGAATTCAGATGCCACCCAAGCTGAAATCATGATAGAAGAGCTGTGTCGCTGGTGTCCTGTCCGCACGTCCGGCGAGCTACCTTTTCCCGAAAATCACCCCAAAAAAAGTCATTTTAGCATTTGTATCTCATAGGTATGCTGTTTCAGGGTTTCGACTACATAGGTTTTGCCCACACTCATCTGGCGGGCCACTCGGAAACGACGGTTAAAGGTCGCCGCCAGAAATCGACAACTCGCCTCTGGCATTAATGAGATGGATCTGGGATAAAACGGGCATGAGGAACCGCCCTTAAGCCGATTGGGGAGAAGCGTCACGGTCCTAGCAAATGATGATTGTTGGGGTTAAAAACAACATCAGTTTTCTGAGTTGAAAACCTCATTCATTGTTTGTGCGCTCAGCCGCTTAGTGGTCCACTGTTCGATGGCTTCAGAATCAGCTGGAGCGATCTTGTGCTGAGCCCAGGAAGGCAGTAGGCCATATTTGAGTTCCAGTATTTTGATCAGCAAGATGGTTATACCTTCCGATACCAGGGTATCCTTATTTGAGGGCTTCTGCGACTCCCAACGATTGGTATTAGCCCAAGCTCGATCAAATTTTCCAACTGCTTGTCGTTGAACAGGCTTTTTGTACAGGGTTGTAGATGGCTTTCGCCATTTTTTGAATAGGCAAAAGCTGGGCAATCGGCCAGTGCGGCAGCATCCTGTGGCTGATCCGATTGATTGTCTGCCGCCAACTGAATGGCCAAGGCAAAAGCGGGGTTCCCCCAAAGTAGTTCTTCACTGGACCATTCACTATCCAGCTCTTCAAATGGGAACGACTCAACCGGGTCGTATCGTGCTCCGTAGGGTAGACGCATCAATAGGCGGGGTAGCACGAGACTGGTGTTTGTTGCAATATCACTCTGTTGCAATAGGCGCCATTTGTTCAGGGTCTCTGGGTCAGTTTCAAATCTCGAGGTGAACTGGTCTGATGTTCCTGTGATCAGCTGGCTACGCAGGGTCTCTGCCAATGCGGAGAGGCTCTTCAGCAGATTCATATCTTCAGTTGAGGAATTAAAATACTTATCGACTATTAGAATAAACTTCTGTTCTGAGGATCCTGTGTCACTGAAACGATCAAGCAGCGATCGATAGCAATCGGATTGTTTGAACTCAAGTTCACTTTGAGCAAAACCCGGCCATGCATCCTGGGGTAGATCGCATATAAATATTTCATTCAGTTGATCGGATTCCAGGCTTCTCACTAGCCAGTCGAGGCCACGCCAGTTCGATTCCAGGGATTGAAAATCGGCATGATGAATAACTTGTTTAAGCCGTCTGCTTTGTGCTGCCGATGCATCACTCTGCGGCACACTGTAATCGGATTCTTGCTGTTTAAGGGAGCTATCGATCAATCGTCCAACTACCGATTCAACTAGGGTTCGGTTAGCCTTGGATCCCCCATCGTTGATCGATGATGCTGTCATCGACCCTTTACCCAGTAGCCTGCTGAGTGTCTGTTGATCAGACTCTTGATGGCCATCGGTAGCAGTGTCTGCTTGTGGGGTTGTTGCATCTGGCTCTATAGAAGCGGCAAGCTGCTTAGGTAGCTGGTGGTGGAGATGATCTGGATGAAAATCGTCCAGGCTGGTAAAATTGAGATGAACGGGAGCCCCTTGATCACTCATCTGAATCTGCAGGGTAGGTTGAA
Organism: Candidatus Thiodiazotropha sp.; assembly: GCA_037382065.1. Taxonomy (GTDB): domain Bacteria; phylum Pseudomonadota; class Gammaproteobacteria; order Chromatiales; family Chromatiaceae; genus Thiodiazotropha. The sequence continues at coordinate 8,061 of JARRQF010000139.1, forward strand.
TTTGACTGAGCAGTCTGTCGAAATTGTCGAGATCCACCCGATGGATGCCAGGTTGGGTACCCCTGCTGCCGCTAAAACAGCCCAATAGAATAAACTTCAACCGCTGACTGTCGGCATTGCTTCCCGCCCCACCGCTAGGCCGCTTTCCCAGATCAACCGATAGATTTAATCGTTGTGCCATATCGATCACACCTTAACCCTGAGCAGATTTTGTCCAGATAGCCTAGTCTTCATATCAACCACCCTTCTGTGACATAGTACCGTGATGATTTCATTGACCAGAGAGATTCTGACACACATACTTTAACTCAAATAGCTACAATTACCATCTCGATTTGGCATTGTTCAAATAATTCCTGAATCGGGGTGTTTCGTCGCAAGTGGCATAGGTTAAAGTCTATTTTCAAAAAAAGTGTGTCTTTTTCTTTGCTATGATTGTTTGATTGGGCAGGAGTCTTGAATGGCGTTTACACAGAGTAACCGGCAGTTACAGGTAAAAACCCCTTTGGGGCCAGATGAGCTTTTGATTCTTCGTATGGAAGCGCGAGAGGAGTTGGGGCGCCTCTCAGAGTTCACGGTTGATCTATTGAGCGATAATGAAGAGGTCGCTCATGATGATCTGCTGGGTAAGCCGATGACTGTACAGATGGATCTGCTTGACGGCGGTAAACGCTATTTCAACGGCTTTGTCAGTCAGTTTACGCAGATAGGCCATATTGCCTATTTTGCCCACTACCGGGCCACACTGCGTCCCTGGTTATGGTTTTTGACCCGCACTTCAGATTGCCGCATCTTTCAGAACAAGAAAGTCCCCGATATCATCAAAGAGATCTTTCAGGATAATGGCTTCAGCGATTTTGAAGACAGACTGAGCGGTTCCTATCGGGAGTGGGAGTATTGCGTACAATACCGGGAGACCGACTTCAATTTTGTCAGTCGCCTGATGGAGCAGGAGGGTATCTATTACCACTTCACCCATGTCGACGGCAAACATACCCTGGTGCTTTGCGATGGCTATAGTTCTCACAG
>JARRQF010000140.1:0-9079 GCA_037382065.1 Candidatus Thiodiazotropha sp.
CATCCGCGTTGTTGCGCGCCTTGGAAAGGGAGAAGCCATTCCCGGCGGCACGCGCCTAGCGGCTAACCGCTTAGCGTCACGCTATCATCGTCAATTTGTATGAAGCACCACACTAGCAGTGTTTTAAATATCAAGTGCTATTTTCAGGTTATACGTCTAGACTTATTGTGCTGAAATCCATCTGAAATCTGGTGATTAGTTTTGACTGAATCAACACGAAATATGGCTGTTTTTTGTGACTTCGAGAATGTGGCTCTCGGTGTTCGTGATGCTAATTATGCCGCATTTAGTATCCAGAAAGTTCTCGAGCGACTGCTGCTTAAAGGCAATATTGTTGTTAAGAAGGCCTATTGTGACTGGGACAGATACAAGGAGTTTAAGGCAGTCATGCATGAGGCTGCCTTTGAATTAATCGAGATTCCACATGTGCGCCAATCGGGTAAAAATTCAGCAGATATCCGGATGGTAGTCGATGCCTTGGATCTCTGTTATACCAAGCTGCATATCGATAGTTTTGTTATTATCAGTGGTGACTCTGATTTTTCTCCACTTGTCAGTAAACTTCGTGAAAATAATAAGATTGTGATTGGGGTGGGTGTTAAGCAGTCCACATCGGATCTGCTGACCGCCAATTGTGATGAGTTTATATTCTATGATGATTTGGTGAGAGAGGGCGAAGGTCGCTCACGCAAACAACGCAGAAGTTCCACAAAAAAGAGTACAAAGAAAAAACAGGTAAAAATCATAGTAAGTGATGAAGAGAAGAAAAAACTGGAAGCGTTGGATCTCGTCGTTGCTACTGTAGAAGATCTGTTTCAGGAGCGAGGTGAAACGGAGAAGATTTGGAGTTCCATGGTAAAACAGACTTTGAAGCGGCGTAACCCCGGTTTCAACGAAAGATATCATGGTTTTAAAACCTTCAGTAAACTACTTGAAGAGGCGCAAGTGCGCAAGCTATTAATCCTAGAACCGGATGAAAAATCCGGAGGATATATGATCATGAGTGTAGCGGTGGATGATGAATAATTCTGATTATCCACTTTTAACAACTCATAAAGTACCCCTAGCAAAGGTTTAACTAAGTATGCATATGCCAAGAGAATCTAGTGTGGTGCTTCATACAAATTGACGATTATAGCGTGACGCTAAGCGGTCATCCGCGTTGTTGCGTGCCTTAGAAAGGGAGAAGCCATTCCCTGCGCATTGCGCCTTGTCTCCTGGCCTGAGCAGGCTTCTATCATCGTCAATTTGTATGAAGCACCACACTAGCATCGTGCGTTCCCTCTCCTCCCTCGGAGGGTGTCGAAAAAGTCGTAGGGTGGGTTCCTACCCACCAGCAAGGGTTGAAACGTAGGATGTGGTGAGGCACGAACCGCATCATGGTTTTCGATTATGTGCCAATATTTGAGTGAGATATTCAATTTAAACCGATAGGTAACTCTTTTGAATATGCCATAAAATTCGTAATTGCGTAGGATGCGGTGAGCGGTGCGAACCGCATCTGCCCTGGTGTTCCCACGCAGAGCGTGGGAACGAGGAAATGAAGCTGTAGGCTTGGCTATCAGGCGCCGCCAGGCTCTCCTGTGAACTCCACAAGAAGGTCTTCATCAGTAACAATGGTTTGGCAGGCTAGGCGGAAGGTTGGGGGGAGGTCTTTTACGTTAGCACGCTCTTCCTCATGTTTTGGAAGTTTGCCAATAGATTTGAGTACTGTTCTCTCTTTATCAGTTAGTATTACCCCCTTGATATGATCACCATCAAGATGGGTAATTTTCACCATACATGACCCGCATTCACCATCCTGGCACTCAAACGGAATTTTGATATCGTTCTCTTTGGCGACGGCTAATAGGGTATCGCGTTTACCTGCAACCGCAGAAACCTTTTTGTTCTTGCTCATAATCGGAGATGAAAAATAAATAGTTGCCATTATATGCTCCACGCGGTTTGTGATAGAAAAGCTGATTCGAATATAAGTGGCTATTATATCCAGGTTTTTAGTTTATTAGAACGTTATCGCAATAAATCAAAATAGACTATTCTTGCGCCAAGATGGAACATATGTTGATTTGAATTTTATGCTCTGGCTTTAATTGCACCAATATAGCGCTATTAAATGATGAATTACTTAGGCGTGCTCGGGGAGAGTTGAGTGTGTAGGGTGTAAACGCACCAATATATGGCATGTTTTTATTTTTGCTGTGGCTAGGGAGAATGAACAGTGTCAGAAAAAAGATATTGAGAGTATCGTTACATGTTTTTAGTGAAGATAATCGATGAGAGATGATTGTGAAAAAATAAACCCGGGAAAATACCGGGTTGTGTGCTAACAAATTATTCTCAGTGGCGGTAATATCTATCATGAGAATAATGTCGATAGTAGTGATCACGGTGGCGCATTTTATCACGCATTCTACTTCTTAATGTATCCATACGACCTTGATCGTAACCATCATTGTAACCATCGCGATCGCCTTTTTTGCTGCCTTTCCTATAGCCTTCTTCATACCCAACCTTATAACCATCCATGTAATCTCTTTCTGAAAAGGCTCTTTTTGATTTCATCATTCGGGGGTTACTGGCACCGTCGGAATAGCCTTCCCGGTAACTCTTTTTGTAGGTATTTATATAACCGTCGTTAAGACCATCATTGTATCCGGCTTGGTATCCCTGTTCGAAGGAGCTATTGTTTGCAGAAGCAGAACCGGCAAATATTAGGAGGAAGAGTATCGCAAAAGAATTTAGTGATATTGTTTTCATTGATTTCTCCAGTGCTATTTGAGTACAAGTTGAATTTTATGGTTCACTGCATGAACAGGAGCTGAACCGTGGGCTTAACCTAAAAGAAACAGTTAATCGCTCCATTCTAATAACAGGTCCCTGATTTTGAAGAAAATAGCTATGGATACTCTTGATATATCTGCAGGAAGAGAAGCTATTCCTATTGAATTGGCTCGGAAATATTCACATGCCAATATAGAAGTAATAGATTTATCGTATGGGATGCTTGAGCTGGTTGAGGTTAAGGCCTAAAAGAACGATCTCAGAAATATTGAATTCAAAGAGTGTGACGTTGAAAATATTGTATATGCCAATGAGGTATTTGATATTCTCTTGTTAAATTTTAACTCTATTATTTGTATCTCGACTTTGGCGAATTAGCTCATTGCTAGTGATGTTTAGAGGTGACTTGGCTAATCTGTCGTAGAGGACAATATTCACCGCAGCAGCAAGATTTAAGCAACCTATTGTCGGAATATAGACAACGGCATCGGCTCTATCGATGGTGGTTTGACTTAGCGTGCCATCTTCCGGTCCAAACATATAGTATGCATTTTGAGGATGTTTAAATTCAGGTAGAGGTGTAGCGCCCTCAACCAACTCAACGCAAACTAAGCAGTGACTCTCAGGGATGTTTTCTATGAGTGATGTCACTCCGATTAACGGTATATGTAGAGCCGTCTTTTTAGTGTCCGTTTGGAAACGCATTGCTCGATCATAACGTTCACCCGTGTAGTGTATAGAATTGACCTGAAAGCACCCAGCAGCACGTAAAACAGCCCCCATATTTATTGGGCTTTTGGGGTTAACTAAACCAATGGTTACCTTTGACTGGCTCATTCGTCGATCTTGCTATAGATAAGTGTCTTTAAACCTAAAAAATCAGTTGACCGCTCCATTCTAATGGATGTGCAGGAGCGACCCTTGTCCTGCACCACCACAAGCGCACTCTTCACGCCATCCAACTGATCTTTTTAGGATGGATACATATCTGCATTGTGTCTGAGTCGCATCTTATCAAATTTTTTACAAGATGATATAATGAACGCCGTATAGTTTTCTGTATAAGGGATTTGTATTCTCGTGTGGTAGAGCAATTATGGGAAATGCCTGCAGGATTGGATAATTAATTTTTCCCGAGGCCTGAAGGGCGGGCACGCCCAGTTAGCCTGTGAAGTGAGTGGTGCGCAGTCAGGCCGCCAGCAGCAGGAACCCACTGAAGCGACTCAGACGTGGATCAATGCCGCGTTTGAGCGCCATAGGAATCGCCGTTCTTTAGGGCGCCGAGGATGTCAACTACTCTGTAGGTGACTTTATTCGTTTCAACGTCAGATATTGACACAGGGCTAAGGCATCAGTATATTGCTCGCCCTTCACGACAGCTTCTGGCAAGGTAGCTCAGTTGGTTAGAGCACAGCACTCATAATGCTGGGGTCGGCAGTTCGAATCTGCCCCTTGCTACCAAATTTTAAAGTTAAAGGCCTGCGTGTCTCCTACTCTTTAGGATGACACAGGGTGGGTCTTAATGTTGCTATTAGAGAAACTAATCGAGCCCCCCCTCCAAATTGAAGGTTATTACTTTAGATACGCATTTTACGAAGTATAAGTTGTTCCTATTTTTATCTGAGCGTCTATAAATAGAGTAAGGAGCAGCAGGAGCTGCTTTGTATAACCAGGCAAGCCACAAGGGAAATCGACTGCTTGTCGCCCTGTAGATTACCCAATTACTAGGTATCGATGTGGCAGATGTACGGCTTATTACCTCTTACGCAGAATGAACTTCTGATCCTGGGATATACGGATTTATCTCACATTGGCAAGACGGATGAGTTCCGTATCTATCATGCATTCACGCATGAGGGCCAGGGCGTGCTGAGGCTAGCCAGGGTGTCGAAATGACATTAACGACCATGGTTAAGACCTCTAAAGCGGTGTCGGATGAATCCGATCTGACGAAGTGGATTCAGGTGGCTGTCGTGGTGCACGCTGCGGATACACAAATTCTTTCTGCCAACTTGATGGCGCAGGATCTACTTGGACTGAGTGAAGCGCAACTTTTGGGTAAAACCGCCACCGATCCCATCTGGCATCTCCTTCACGAGGATGGCAGCTCGATGCCCCAGGAAGAGTATCCGGTTAACCGAGTACTGGCTTCGCAGAGCCTGCTGCAAAACTGTGTTGTTGGTATCGAGCGCCCAGATCGGGAGGAGCCTATATGGATGTTGGTGGGCGGTGTTCCTGTATTCGACGAGGCGGAGCATATCACACAGGTCATTGTTAGTTTTACCGATATCACAGAGCAGAAGAGGGCAGAGCAAAAACTGCTTGCCAGCGAACAACTCTTCCGCACCCTGGTTGAGAATTCCCCTGACCACATTGCGCGCTACGACCTGAACCTGCGTCGTATCTATCTCAACCCATCCATTTCAAAGATGTTCAAAGCATCGTCCGATGAATTGCTTGGCCAGACCAGTATGGTGGCTTCGCCGCTGATCGACCCTGAAAGCTATATGGATAATTTACGCAAAGTTATCAAGACCGGGCAGGAGTGTTCCGATGAAATCGCTTTTCAGGCTCCGCAAGGTGAAACTTGCTGGGCAAGTACTCGATTCGCACCGGAATTTGGCCTCAATGGCAAGATTGAGTCTGTGTTGGTCATCTCCAATGATACCACCGAGCGCAAAAAGGCAGAGTTGCAGCTTACCAATACCAAAAACATGTATCAGACCTTGGTTGATAATATACCAGCTTGCATCACCCGCTTCGGTGCTGATGGCTGCAACTTGTTTATTAATGCCACAGCTGAAAAGACCTTTGGACTTAATCGCGACTCTACGTACTGGCAATCACTGGGAACATCAGTCAACTCTGATGAAGATCAACAAAACATTGCACTTGAGCAATCGATTCGACGGGTATTTCAAAGTGGCGAATCCGAAGTGGTCGAGGCACAGCGGGAAACGTTCAAAGGTAGGCGCGATTTCGAGATCAGGCACATACCCGAATGGAGTGAGCAGGGAGAGGTTTGCGCTGTACTCTGCATCGCCCACGATATCACAGAAGCCAAGCAGGCCGAAAAGAGGAACCGGGAGCATCTGCATTTTCTACAAAGTCTCGATCGCATCAATCAGCTACTGCATGAAGAGGGGGATATTGAGCAGATCATGAATCGGGCATTGAAGGAGGTGCTTGATATTTTTGATAGCGACCGCGCTTATCTGGCCTATCCCAATGACCCTGGTGCTGAGACCTGGTCGGTGCCAATGGAGAGCATCAGGTCGGAGTATTTGGACACTTTTCAGCAAGAATGGCAGCCGATAAACGACGCCTTGTCTTCCTTATTGCAAGCCTTACTTGAGTTGAATCACCCAGTAGCGATTGGTCCCGGCGGTCAATATCCAATGCCTGCGGAAACCAAGAAAAAATTCAATACTCAATCCGACTTGGTCATGATCTTACGGCCTAGGATAGACAACCCCTGGCTATTCGGCATTCAACAGTGCTCCCATGTTCGGATCTGGACCGATCAGGAGATGCGACTGTTTGAGGAGATCAGCCATCGTCTGTCGGACAGCCTCAATAACCTACTGATAACGCGTAACCTGCGCGAGAGTGAAGCGCGATTCCGGCAGGTCTTCGAGAGTACTCCTGTGTCAATTCAGGAGGAGGATTACTCTGCTGTCAAGAGCTATCTGGAATCGCTGCGCCCTGAGTTTGGCGATGACCTTAAGGCATACCTCGAGCAATACCCGGAAATTTTAGATAAATGTGCGGCATTGGTACGTGTGATCGATATTAATCACGCATCATTGGCTCTGCATGAAGCCGAAGACAAGGAGGCAATGCTACGAGGGTTTCCCGAGACCTTTATTCCTGAAACACAGGACGCTTATCGGGATATCCTGGTCGCACTTATGCGTGGAGAAACCAACTTCCGTATGGAAGCGGAGATACAGACCCTCGCCGGTCGTAGACAATATGTCGATATCTTTATCTCGGTCTGCCCCGGTTATGAAAAGAGCTTCGGTAAGGTATTGGTCTCACTGATTGACATCTCCCAACGCAAGCAGGATGAAAATAGCTTACATCTGGCGGCCAGTGTCTTCTCCACCAGCCAGGAGGGCATCCTGATCAGCGATGCTCACAACCGCATTATTGATGTCAACCCTGCCTTTACTGAATTGACTGGCTATACTCGAGAAGAAGTGCTCGGCAAAAATCCCGGTTTTCTCAAAGCAGGCAGGCAAGACCAGAGATTTTACGCTGAGATGTGGCAATCGATCAATGCCACTGGGGAGTGGCAAGGTGAGCTGTGGAATCAACGCAAATCGGGGGAGGTGTTTCCAGAATGGCTTTCCATCATTGCGGTGAGGGATGAAAAGGGGCTGCTACAGCGTTATGTGGGAGCCTTTTCAGATATCAGCATAATCAAACAGCACGAAGCCGACCTGGAGCGCATTGCCCACTTCGATATGTTGACTTCGATACCTAACCGACGTCTCCTCAGCGACCGACTGGAGCAAGCTATCGCCCACTCTCAGCGCAATGGTAAAAAATTTGCCGTCTGTTATCTCGATTTGGATGGTTTCAAGGCGGTTAACGACCAGTTTGGTCACGAGGGCGGTGATCGCCTGTTGGTCGAAATCGCCCACCGCCTGGAGGCAATGTCCCGCGGTGAAGATACGGTCGCCCGGCTGGGCGGTGATGAGTTTGTGATGCTGTGGAGTGATATTGGCAGCGAAGCCGATTGTGTCAGAGCCCTGGACCGGATACTTAATAAGCTTGCTGAACCCATGTTATCGGAGGGGCATTCCGTGTCGGTTTCGGCCAGCATTGGCGTGACCCTCTACCCTGACGACAATGTGGATGCCGATACTCTACTGTGCCATGCCGATCATGCCATGTACTCGGCGAAGCAGCTTGGCAAGAACCGCTACCAGATATTCGATGCGCGACTGGAAAGGCAGATCTCCGCACAGGTCGAACTCATGAAAAAGATAGGTCGTGGACTGGAAAGAGGACAGTTCGAGCTCTACTACCAGCCGAAGGTAGACTATAAAACCACTCAAGTGGTTGGAGTAGAGGCGCTGCTACGCTGGAATGATCCTGTACTCGGCCTAGTGGGACCCAAGGAGTTTATCTCGTTGATAGAAAGCGATATCCAGGCTTTTCGCATGGGAAGTTGGGTGATGGAACAGGCGATACGCCAAGCGAGGATTTGGTACGAACAGGGGATTAATCTGCCGATCAGTATTAACGTCTTCCCGCGCCATATCAAGCACCGTACCTTTATCGATGACCTACGCTGTGCTATTGCATCGAACTGGCCGCAGATGCCTACGAATCGACTGATGTTAGAGATCGTTGAGAGCGGCGACCTGGAGGAGTTGGAATCTATCGAACAGGTGATCAGGCAGTGTATGAAGATGGGAATCTATTTCTCGCTTGACGATTTCGGCACCGGCTGCTCCTCGTTGCTCTATCTGCGCCGTTTGAGCATCCAAGAGTTGAAGATCGACCAGTCCTTCGTGCGCGATATGCTTGATAATCCTGAGGATGAGGCAATCGTCGCCGGCGTAATCAGGCTCGGACAGGCATTTGGACTACAAGTGGTTGCCGAGGGCGTGGAGACCATCGAACAGGCCCGATACCTGGCGATTCTTGGCTGCTCCATCATCCAGGGTTATTGGTTGGGAAGGCCCATGCCTGCGTATAGCTTAGAGAGATGGTACGCAGACTATAATGCTCAGGAGTTCAACCTAAAAAAAGCAGACTATAATGCTCAGGAGTTAAAGCTATGCCACAAATGGGGCGTTTCCAGGTAATCGAGTGGGAGGCGTCGATGGCCACTCACGAAGGAGAATAAATTTCGCACAAGGAGATAGCGATGTTGGCAATCCCGCGCAGAGTGAGGATATGACCACCCAACATGAATTAAGCACCTCTTCAATATCCCCTCCTGGCGCAAGTGAGAAGCGCAGCAAAAACTGATGTGTATGTGATCAGTTATGGGGGATTCTTGCCATCCAGATGTAGGCAGTACCACGCAGAATGTGGGAACGAGGTAACTCAAGCTTGCTGAGGTTTGGGGGTAATTAAGTAGGTTTATGCATAAACATAACAGCAACCACCTTTGGGCGCTACACTAGTGTGGTGCTTCATACAAATTGACGATGATAGAAGCCTGCTCAGGCCAGGAGACAAGGTGCAATGCGCAGGGAATGGCTCGCCCTTTTCAAGCATTGCAACGCAGTATCCTGGCCTGGGCAGGCTTCCCTTCGGGCGAGACGCTAAGCGG
>JARRQF010000141.1:0-9065 GCA_037382065.1 Candidatus Thiodiazotropha sp.
GAAGTGGTTCATTTGATTATAAGGTCCTGGTGATTTAGGAACAAGAATCGCAGTCAAAAATGAGTTAATGTCGATTTTTTGTTGTAACATCAGTCATTTATAAATCGTCGTTTAAATGCAGGTCTTTGTCTTTTTTGGTGTTTTTTATTGGGGTGGTTGGTTATTTATCTGGATGTGTTGTCTTTGAATGGTTATTTTTTAGGGAATGGCGCACTCAATACGACGTGACCTGTATCACGTTATTGAGTATTAAATAGTTTATCTGCTGGGTTATTTTTTCTCGTAGGTTGGGAGGGGATTCGAAAATACCAACCGGTTGAAGTTAACTGAACGATATTTATTTTTTAAAATGTTTCTATTTTGTGAACTTTATCTTGAATTGAATGGAAAAATAGATCATCTATTCTAACTTGCACGGAATAGATCCTGCGCTCGCATCTGCTCTCTTGCGGTAGCTGATGTATTAAGCAAGGGGTGGTCTGCGTCGATCACGGCTAGTTCGATGGCTGCTGCACAACGTTGTCGCTGGTAGCCTGTGCTTAGGACTTCAAAACAATTTTCTTGGGTTATCTCGCTCCCGGTCAGGAGGCGTTGGCCAGAAGGAAATTGTTGTTGATTCTTTACCCACCAATCTGCGATCAGAGGGTACTCCGGCCAGGGGAGATCTTCATCGATATCCATAGAGACATCCTCATCATCAGGATCTTCTGTTGGCCCAGCCTGAAATGCCTCTGGCTCTTCTCCCTGCAAATCATGGTATGCCAGATCAAGCCCGGTTATCAGGCTAAATGCTTCACCGGCAACACGTGCTAACTCAGGCGTTTTCATCTTCTCAATCAGCCAGGGTATGGATGCCGGATCACCGAAATATCCGCTCCCCTGCACCACCATTCTGGCCATCTCTGGCTTTGTGCTGAGTTCTCTAAGCCAGTTTACCGCTGTCGCTTTATCCGAAGCCCTCAGCGCCAATTCAAATGCGGGTTCGCTAAAGGCTGCCGCGCGTTCGGCAATGCCGCGCAATGAAACCACGCCTAGCTCTTCGCCCAGATGCGTGGCAGCCCATGCAGACCAGAATCGGCATGCTTCATCATCATCCTGGAGATGGTCGAGCAAGGGATCTTTAAGATCATGTCGACGGACCTCCCCAATACAGCGCAGTGCACGAGCACGCACTGAGGGATCGGGGTCATCGAGTGCCGGTGCCAGATAGGTCCCGCAATCGACCCGTTGAACCGAGCATGCGCTGAGTCCGAGTCGCCGTAACAGGGCAATCTCAGAGTTTAGCCAGTTAACCACACGCCCCTGGAGTTTCTCTCTCTTCACCCAACCCAAAGCGGAGATAAAACCAGATATCGATTCAGGGGCAGCATCGAGGGTTTGGAAAACGGCTTCAAGCCCAGCTTCACGGGAGCTATCCAAGGCCATGTAACCCGCTACAAATAGCTCCCCGACTTCGGCTATTTCAAGCTGCTCTTGACAAACGGCCCACCCTCGCTCTCCCGCAATTCGCAGGCCGTCGAGATGGGCCTCGATGCGCTCTTCAAGATCATACAAATCCTGCAAGGTATAGTGGGGTGCGGTAATGGCATCGTTACGCAGTAACCAGAGAAAGGCGGCTTCTTCGGCGTGTTGGATAAGGATTTCTTGAATCATAATCTTATCAGCAGGGTTTTAGATATCCAGATCACCGCCCCACCAGCCTTCTCCATCAAACTGAGTCACCATTCGATTCCCGACCCCGAAAAGACGATCTCCAATGCTATTGAGGCGATAGACAGTTAACTCTTTTTTAATGACCAGTTCATCGTCTTGCAAGAAATAGACACCATTACTCCCACAGGCCAAATAGAAATGTTTCTTCCAATAGGCAATATCTGAAATATTCAAGCCATCCGCTTCAATATCAAACCAGGCATCACCATCCCATCGGAAGAGTACGCCTGCACCTGAAATCAGCACCTGATCCTCTGCAAGACAATAGACGCCTAAAAGATTTACATTTGTGGGCAGCTCCACTTTGTGCCATTGCTTGCCGTCAAAACGAAAGGCCAAACCATGATCTCCAACGGCCATCACATGTGCTGTTGAGCTACCATGCACAGCATTTAACCTTACTCGGTTATTATCCCTGGTGACCTCGAACTGGTCTCCCCTTACATGTATTCGTTCTCCCTCTAACCCAACAGCAAATGATTCGTTATCGTTCGCCGCCCAAACCGAATTTAGGCCATTAGGTGCCTGTAGGTCGAGCACATGCCAGCTCTCATCCCGATATACATGCATTTCGCCCTCCATGGAAACAACATAAAGCGTTCCACCATCGGACTCATCCAACGATGTACACCAGGTTTCTGTTGAGTAGATCGTATCTCCGTCTACATCTGGTTTGTGAGAAAGCGAGATGATGATAGAGAGCACCGATTCTGGGTCAATCGGTTCATAATACAGATTTGCCAATAAATGGAGTTGTTGATTGGATTTACCAGTAATACTAACGAGACTGGCTTGGTGGTCCTGTTTGGCATTCATGATTCCACTTTTCCCTTTGGCTAAAATAACTATTGGGAAGCGGCGCTTCCAGCGATTTTTCCTGGTGGTTTCGGTAGTCCCTTGCCTCGTTGTCCGGGGGGTCTGAGTTTGAACTTCGAAGTGTCTTTCATACCATCAGGACACATATCTAGAAATTTATTATCCACTTCTATTAGAACACACTCTGCCTCACCGTCACTCAGACCAGGGCCAGGATTTTTTGCGGTTAACTGTTTTTTTGCATCGTTCCGTGCATCTTTATAGGTCGGGCTCTTATTGGATTCCCGGAACTCTTTTCTGTGTGCTTTAGCATCCGCTTTCTGCATCTGTGAGACACGACCATGTGCTGTGCTTGTGTCGGTACCATCAGAAAGGGGGATGCAGGGAGCAGCTCCTTCAGAATAACCGGGGCAAATCTCACTAAGTGTGGTGCCACGCGGATACTGGAAATGGGAGTTTTGGATGACATGATGAGACTGACAATCATCATAAGGGGGGCCTTTCTTGCCTTTCTGCTCACGATAGGATTCCACAGGAAAGCGTATTTTAACCTGATCACAATCAACGGGGATTTGAGGTGCCATACCATCCACATCAACCGTCGGCACACTGCCAGTGCCAACACTTGGGTTGTGGTTGTGGGTGGTCATATCCAATTGTCGATCGATATTCTTGCCTTCGAATTTAACATCGAAGGACCAGGAGATGAAATAGACCTTACCCCGATTCGTGCTGCTAATGATGCCTTTTTTAGGGGCACAACCCGCCTCATCCCCCATCGACTTTTTATAGTAGGATTTATTTTTTAGCATTACCTCTTTTTTGCTAATCTTAACCTTTTTTGTCCCTTTGGTTGTATCTTTCGACATCCCGGTATTGGGATAGGGAATAGGTACGCCTGGCGGCGTGGCGGGGGTCTGAGGCGGCGTGAAGCAGACATCGGGAAATTCGCAAATCGACTTTCCGTCTCCCGCCTTGCAGGCGATCTCCCGACCATTGGCATACACTTCATTAGCCATTGGCCTCTCCGGCTTGCCAGCTAAAGATGATGGAGGAACGCTTGCCATCGTCATTACCCAATAGGGCGCAGATCTTTTTACCGGGTGAGTAACCCTTCTCACAGGCGGCTCGCAGTAGTGACACCATAACAATCCCCTGCGCCGCACCCACTTCACCCACACAATCAGCGGGATGCCAAATATCAAAGCTCTCTTTTGGAGAACGCAGCGTTCGACTCTGCGCCAGACTGGCCTCCTTGAAATGGTATTGTTCGCCGGCACAATCGCTAATGCGGAAGTCAAGATCGCCCATCTCGCACTGGGCAGACGACAATGACTCTTTGATGGCAGCTGTCAGGCCCTCTGCCTTGAGAGGTTCCTCAGAATCCACATGGGCGGTCTCAATGCCAAAACCCAGCCCTGTGCAATGTAGATAGGCCCCTGTGACGGCAGCGGATGGCTCAAGAATGAGTGCTGCTCCCGCCTCACCTGGAATAAATCCATTGGAGTTTTCGCTCGTTAAAAGCCGCCTGCGCTCCTCAAAGTAAGCAAGGGTGGCCCCAACCAAGAGACTATCTGTGGCAGCAACCAGGACCTGCCTGATGGTCGGTTCCTTAATAAGAGCACCTGCATGGCGGATGGCGATTGCAAGGCTGACGTGTCCCGAGGCAATGATCCGCGATTTCTCATGGAATTCCAGGGCCAACTTCTGCTGAAGGTCGAGAAAAAACTGGTTATCATCATCGATCAATCTGCCTGGGCGAGAGAGTTCAGGCAAGCACAACAGCAGCGGCGTATGTTCAATGTCAATAGCGGGGCGTTCGGCCAGACACTCAGTGATGGCAGCTGCGGCCATGTGAAGCAGGCGAAGCCTTCCTCTGTATGGCTTTTCCAGTGGCACCTGGCTGCCGATAATCCACTCTCCGGCCTGGTCGGCAAAACGTGTCTCCTGGAAGTTATCAATGGCACAACGGATTGCGGCGCAACTGGCCGGAGCCGAAAGCCCCACTCCTGTCACCAGACCGTAGCCGGTAATTGCCAGATTAGCCATTACTCATCAACCTCATCAAGTAGCGACTTTTTCCAGCCTGCCAAATGTTCAAGTGAAGGAATATATTGCTTACCCAGCTCCCTGGCCCGCCACCAAGCCTTGGTCTGTCTGCCAACAACGACTTGTGATATCTCGAAGATGTTACGTTTTAAGGGCAGTGTGGCACGCCAAGTGATGGTAAATATCCCCGCATCAGGCTCCAAAATAATGGTATCCACAACGGCCTGCAACTCATCTCTGCCTCCTCGTTCCCGGAAAAACAGCACAGGTAGAGTAAGATCGGGCAAACGAAAACTGAGCTGCCCCTGCTGATTAAGATTTTCCAGAAACACCCCCTCCCCTCCTTGAGGATAAGGCATCTGTTGATCGATGGGTGCTGCCTGAAAATGGCTTTCATCAAAATCGGCAGGAAGAAAGGGAAAGGTGTTATCAAGCCACGCTTGATCATAGGTACCCGCAAATTGGCAACGAGGCTCCCAACTCCGTGCCACTGGTCCGAATGACATCGGTAGGTAGTTGCCATTGGGCATCGTTACTGCTCGTTTCAACTCTTCGGTGTTGGGCATTGGCATACCATCCACCAAAGCGCGTCCCAGCTGGCGATGAAACCCCTTGCCAACTGGGTTTAACATGAAGGCGCTGTGTTTCCGCTCATCCTGATGAAAATTGTCCACCCCACCAAAGGCTCGGTCATAGCTAATCGGCATCCTTTCAAACTGTGTGGCGTAACCTGGACTGATGGCGATATTTCCGGCTTCCCAGAAGCGCTCGCCCGTTACAGCAAACGACTTAAATACAGAACCCACTCTGAGACTTACCTCAACCCGTGAAGCTGGGCGACGCCCTGGAGCGTAGGCACTGCCCAATAGAAGCACATCGCAACGGGGTTTATGTGGCGCAAAATCGACCTCATAGCGTGGTGCTGAGAAAGCGGGTTCACCGCTGTAGATATCTGCCTCTACAAGCGCCCTTTGCTGGACTGCCAAATGGGGTTCATCGCACCTGTCTGGTATGGTATAGGTGCCTTTGGTTGCCACCACCAGCAACTCTCTGCCATCTTTACGAGTTGCCAGAGTATAGCCAGTCTGAAAAGGGGTGGCATTGAGCAGTTCCACTGTCAGTTAATCTGTACCGAACCACCTTTAATCCGATTCACCCCTGATGAGCGGCTAAAGATCGAGGTGCCACGAATGATGATTTTTCCGGCCTTTGTCAGGGTAATGCTCGATTTACCACATTTCAGTAGGATCTCCCGGTCAGCGCTGAGCACCATTCGCTCGCCATCAAGCTCTGCTGTGGTGGTTAGTGGCTTTCTCTCTTTTGTCTGAGGATGTTGAATACGTCCGATAATCAGCGGATAACTTGGATCACCCTTTTCAAACAACAGGGCGACCTCTTTGCCGAGATCGTTATCGCTCAAGGCAAGCGTGGTCTTGGCAATGATACAGTCGGGGTGAGGGTTACCAGGAAAAGCAACCAGAGGCAGGTTATCACCATTCAGACCTGCCAGTACACCGATGACAACCCCATCCAACCGTTGAGTCTGATGGAGGCAATCTGCTTCCACCTCACACTTTGAATCTTTCACAGTAACACGCTCCACGCAGTCAATCGCACTCTAATGCTAAAGTACAACCCTATCAATTTTGTAGAATTTTTTTGCCCTTAATTGTCACATTCTTACTCGCTTTCATATTAAGCAACCCAGACCCTTTGATTGTTATATTCTTACCCTCAATGGTAATCGTGCCATCCTTTTTCATAGTAATGGAGGCCTTTCCTGTTTTAAGTACCACCGAATCCCCCGCATCGATTAGCAGGTTCTTTCCTATGCTGAGGGCATCGTCCTTTTCAATACTGCTTATCCGATTCTTACCAATGGTGAGGCTACAATCTTCTCCAATCGATTCGGACACTGTTGCGGCGACCTGTGTCACTTTGGAAGCGCCAATAGTCTCATTCATCCCAGCACCGATGGTTACTTGATATCCGGCACCGATAGTCAACGCTTTTGCGGCACCAATGGTTTCGCTTTTATTGGCACCAATGATTTCACTTTTATTGCTTCCTATATTGACACTGCGGTTGCTACCGATTGAAACCGTTTCATTGCTACCAACATTTTCGGTACGGTTGACGCCGATGGTGATATCCTCATTATTGCCAACGTTCTCGGTTCGGTCATTACCGATGGTAATGGTTTCATCGTGTCCGACCGTTTCGCTTCGATCATGTCCGACACTTGTCGTTTCATTATTCTCAACCAGATTATCCTGATTCTTTTCGGCGTGAATGTAGACCTGTTCGTGACCCTTCTTATCCTCGAAACGGATTTCGTTAAAGTTATCTCCTGAACCGCCCTTGGTACTGCGACTTTTAATGCCACTTTGCGTCATATTTGCTGGCAAGTTATAAGGTGGTATTTGGTCGCCATTATAGACACGACCGGTAACCAGCGGACGATCGGGATCACCCTCAAGAAAGTCGACGACTACCTCCTGGCCAATGCGTGGTATGTGCATCGCTCCCCAGTTTTTACCGGCCCATACCTGAGCAACACGCACCCAGCAAGAACTGTTTTCATCACTGGCACCATATCGATCCCAGTGAAACTGGAGTTTTATCCGTCCATACTCATCGGTGTAGATCTCCTCCCCCGCCTTGCCGACAACGACAGCGGTCTGTGGTCCCTGCACGATCGGTTTTGGTGTGGTTCTGAGAGAACGGTAGCTCTCCTTACTGTCACGACAGGTAAATTCACAGGTAAATACTGGTCCCTCAGCTATTTCAGGGACAGATTCAAAGGCATCAGATTGCACAACACAGTTTGTAGCGGTAATCAGGTATTCTCTATTCTGGTCCCCTCTGGGATGTTCAATGAGGTTAAATAATCCTCCACTACAGATACCTCGCGCATTCGCTTCACCATCTAAGACCTCATGACCACTCTGAATCTCTTCAATACGATTTCTGGCGTAGGTATCACCA
Organism: Candidatus Thiodiazotropha sp.; assembly: GCA_037382065.1. Lineage (GTDB taxonomy): Bacteria > Pseudomonadota > Gammaproteobacteria > Chromatiales > Chromatiaceae > Thiodiazotropha. The sequence goes on from JARRQF010000141.1 coordinate 7,567, forward strand.
TCGCCTGTCTCTTCATACTCCCCTGGATAGTCAAAGATCTCATAGTCGGCATGGGGGTGGCTTCTGGGTAAGGGGGCATTCGCGGATAGATCGGACTTGGGCTTTTTAAAGTTATAATCTGTATGGGCAAAGCGACCTGGCTGTACTGACTTGGTAAATTTCCACGCGTGGACATAGTCTTTCCAGCGTGTGCTACCTTGCTCGCTAAGTGCTACATAGGGTATTTCCGTATAGGCTTCAAGGGGTGAGTGGGAACTGTAGTCATCACACAATACCAGGGTATGTTTTCCTGCAACGTGAGTAAAATAGTAGTAGATGCCCTCCTGCTCCATCAGCCGGCTGATGAAATTAAAATCGGTCTCCCGATACTGAACGCAATATTCCCACTCCCGGTAGGAAGCGCTTAGTTTATCTTCAAAATCGGTAAATCCATTGTCACGAAAGAGTTCTTTGATGATATCGGGCACCTTTTTATTTTGAAAGATGCGGCAATCTGAGGTTCGCGTAAGAAACCAAAACCAAGGTCGCAGAGTAGCGCGATAGTGGGCGAAGTAGGCAATATGGCCAATCTGGGTGAATTGAGTGACATAGCCGTTAAAAAAGCGCTTACTGCCCTCCACCATATCCATCTCAACCGTCATCTGTTTGCCAAGAAGATCTTCGTGAACGATCGCTTCGTTATCGCTTAACAGCTCTATGGTGAATTCAAACAGGCGTCCCAGCTCTTCTCGCGCTTGCATACGAAGAATCAAGAGCTCATCGGGCCCCAGTGGGGTTTTTATCTGTATCTGCCGGTTACTTTGTGTGAATGCCATTTAACCTAGAATCCGCAATTGAACAGGAATTTGAAGGAAATCCCGATGTGCCTGGCAAGGTGTCGTTCGCCGTTAATAGCCATTTTCTTAACAAAAACAACAACGCAGCAAAGTGCATCGGGATTTTTCACAAATGCTTGTAGCGTTAGTGGGTGCACCCAATAGGTGAAGTTAAAATTCAATGATTAATCCAGTATTTCATTGCCTTACGTCAGATATCAGCGGTCAACTGCGGAGTCTAGATTTAACCTCCTACCCGATTCAGCTAAGCATAGCAAAGAAACGATCGCTTTCTAGTTTATAGGTATCTTCACAGCCCTGAGAGGGTGTTGCAAAAGTCGTAGGGTGGGGCCCTATCCCACCCTTAAGGACTAAAACGTAGGATGTGGTGAGGTACGAACCGCATCATGACCTTCGATCATGTGCCAATATGTGTGTGCGCTCTTCTGTGGTGGTCATGGCGGTATTATTTCCTATTCGGCTTGGGGTGGGTAGTTGATAGCTGGACATGTTGGGGTTCGCACCGTTCATTCGCAACCTACGCGGTTGGGAAAGATACGTATGTCTGATTGGTTTTCTATCCCCTCATCCTGTCCTTCTCCCGGGAGGGAGAAGGGACGCATGAAGCTGGATTCTCTTGTCCCTTGGCATGTGCATACTTATTAAAGCTTTGCTAGGGTACTT
>JARRQF010000142.1:0-4725 GCA_037382065.1 Candidatus Thiodiazotropha sp.
CACTCTGGACAAGGTCCAACATCATCATCATACTCGATATTAATATCGACTCTTTGCTCGTCTATTTTTAGGTCTACTTCACTGATCTTCCAAGGTGAGTGTATACCTAAAAGCTGGCCATAATGCTCTTCTATATCCATAGGGCGTATTCTGTTATCTAAAGTTGATGGAGTAGGCTTATTATACAATCTTTTTACACAAATCTACGAAGAGCCCCCATTCCTCTTGGTATCTCAACAACTCTTTGCAGATAACGATCCTTCTTTCAATAACATGATGTTACAGATCATAAAGCAAAGCATCCCCTATCTGGAAGCACCCAGAAACTGTCTGGCTAACGTTCAGGAACAAACCGGCTTTGATAGCTGCTTGGCGCAGATGGATGCATCAATGAAGCAGAAAATGCTATCTGATTTCGCATCAAAAAATCCATCGTATGCTGATGTTGCGGCATCTCAGCAATTACCCTACAGCGCCGATAACAATCAACATCTGATACAATACCTGGACAATCAAATCATGGAAATGAAGACGGGGATAAATGACATAGAACAGAATAAAGATGCTATGCAGGTTATGAACCGTCTCACGAACAAGCAACAAAGTAGTAGTAATAGTGCCATACCAAACAGTAACAGTGGCGCTATGCCAAATACCGCTACCGAGGGAAGCGATCAACTTAAAGGGGATTGGTAAGAATAGAATTGCTCATATTTAGCCTTAGCCTAAATGGGCTAAGGTAGCTAAGGGGTCACTCACCCATCAGGGAAGCACGCTGTCCAGCTGATCTTTTTAGGCTTAACCGAACAATCGTCTGCGAGACAGTAGAATAGTTTTTTACTCCAAATACCCTTCCTATCTCTTATAATATCTGACCTGAGTTGGCACTGCTTCATCGCTATCCGACGGAAGATATTTTCGCTTCCTCTCCTTTGCTGCCGAGGTGAGAGGCAACCCCTTATGACAATATTGTATGCGGCAGATAGCGGCTCATATCTTGAGTAATAATATTGCTATCCTCTCTAATGGAGATACCTGCCGCTTCATCATCAACCAGCCAACTACCTATCAAGGTATAGTTATCACCAAACTTAGGCAGCAGATGCATCGCCTGGTATATGAAGCCCTCTTCACCGTAAGGCCCATCAGATTCAACCACCTCCGAGCCGTTCTTTACCACAGAAATATTAGCACCTTCTCTTGAAAAGAGTGGCTTCTTAATCAGAGCACCACATTCACTCGCCAAGTGCAGCTCATCCTCAAAAAAGGCGGGCAACAGGTTAGGGTGATCAGGAAACATCCTCCATAGCATCGGTAATAACGCTTTATTCGATAAGATACTTTTCCACGGTGGCTCCAACCAACGAAGGTTAGATTTACCTAATAGCTCACCATACTCTTCTTGGAACATGAATTCCCAAGGGTAGAGTTTAAACATCCAAGTAATCACCTGATCATCCAGATCGGAAAAGCGGCCCTCTTCGTCTCGCCCAATATCCTCGATATAGATAAAACGAGTTGAAATTCCTGCTGCGATCGCACAATCTTCTAAATACTGTACGGTCCCACGATCTTCCTCGGTATCGCGACAGCAAGCAAAATGTAGCTCACGCCCAGGCGTGAGTATTTTTAAATCCTTAAACCGATTGACCAATTTATCTTGCAGGCTATTGAACTGATCAGACATCCTGGGAAGGACTCCAGAATCAACATTATTTTCCAGCCAAAGCCACTGCCAGAATCCTGTTTCATAGACACTCGTTGGGGTATCCGCGTTATTTTCAAAAAGCTTCGCATGCCCATTTCCAGAATAGGCAAAATCAAGACGTGAATAGAGACTTGGATCGCCATTCTTCCATGAAGAACGCACGAAGTCCCATTGATGTTCTGGGATACAAAATTTGCGCATCAACTGGTCGTCATTGATAACGGCGTCAACCACGGCCAGACACATTTGGTGTATCTCTTCAGTGGGCGCTTCAATGTCTTGCTCAACTTGCTTTAATGACAACTGGTAGTAGGCGCTCTCATCCCAATACCGCTCGCCGTACATCGTATGGAATTTGAAACCATACTCGTCTGCCATGGCTTCCCAATCCGAACGTTCACGAATTGGCATACGAAACATGCCTAACCTCCCCAGCCGCTGAAACGTCCACTAGAACGGCCTCCACCCCAGCTGGATTTAGCCGAAGCCACAGCACCGAAGCCACCTCGAGAAACTGTTTTAGTCACAGTGGGTTTGGGCTTTAGATTTGATTTACTAACGGAATAGGATCGCTGCCCATAGCTACCTATAACCGAACCATCTGACGTCATGATCTGGTTATTCAGCGAGGAGAATGGGCGCTGATACCGATATACGGGATTATATGATCCGTAATTTGAATCACCTCGATTCGATAGTGCCTGACCCACCATAAAACCAGCCATCAGCGGAATAAAACTGCTACCAGTGCTATTTGGTGAACACTGCCCAGCACCAAACTCAGCTTCACACAATTGCCGAGAGGTATACTTAGGTCCAGTACGCTCTGCCTCAATGAGCGCCTGCTTATAAGCAGCTTCACACTGCTCAGGCGTCAGCTCTGTTTTTGCAGCACAGTCTTCAGGTGATTTAACCACCGCAACCTGCTGTTTATCGCTAGAGCAACCTGACACAAGCGCAACAGCTACACCCATCACTATAGGTCGCAGTTTAAAGCGCTTTTCCGGTACCTTCCTCATTCGCTCTAAATTGATATTCTTGGATCGTTTCATAACGCCTCCTAGTAAGTCATGCAAGCGGCATTCATCAAACCAACGGCTAGATTGGTGGCTGCAAGCATAATTCCGGCGCTGATTTCACCCGCCTCGATGCGAGTGACAATTTTTGGCATATAGACAAAGCGGACAACCGCAAAAGCCAATATTTGTGCGGCTAAGGCTATAACACCCCAGGTTAGAAAGTCGCCCCACGATACCGAATTACTGGCGGCACCACCGAGTGCAATGGCAAATCCTACTACCGCTCCTCCCAAGCCAATCGCAGCCGCTGAATTCTGATCTTCTTTAATCAGCTTCCATTCATCATGCGGTGTTACAAGGGCATAGAGGTATTTAAATACAACCAGCAATACTAGCGATAAGCCAAAGTAGGAGGCAAAGTTAATAATGCTCGTAGTTAATGTTGTTTCCATCAATAATCTCCAGTTATCCAAAAATGGTTAATTGAGATGCGGTTAAGGTAATACCTGTGCTCTGAACCAAGCATCGACTAAGATTACCAGATTCCTCCTCTTTTTCCTCTGCTGACAAAAAAAGTGATTCGGTATTGCCGTTCGAAATTGGTCGTTCAAATAGCATGGTAAACTGATCCGTTACTGAAAAATTACCCTCTTCATCATACGTCTTTTCAGCCATATGCACAGGATTATGGTAATCTCCAGCTGCTGCCCATACACGATCATATGAGTGGCCTGCCAATTCATAGGTGGCAACACCAATCTCCTCCTTCAATAGGTGATCCCAACTCGATTGAGAACTGACATCCAACGTGTCATAGAAGTGAAAAAGCTTTACATCAATGACGTTCTCTTCCGATTGCCCCCCCTTTGCAATAACCTGTAGAAATGCCTCATCATCCGTGTAAAAACGGTAGATCCATGTTCCATCAAGGTCGACGATGCCAGCAGCCTCAATGATATGTGTTGATGCAGCACCTTGGGTAATAAGCTCTTCTTCGGTAAGTTTCATAAGCAGAGGATCAATTTTAAAGCTGCCCCGCATTCCCAACCCCATGATCGATGGCGCATTAGCCAAAGGATCATCTTTCTTATTTTTTCCAAAAAGATTTGAAAACATATGACCTCTTACCTAGTTAACATGAGTAAAGCAGTGCGATGCAGTCAGGCGTCTCTCAGCGATGTAATACAAAACATGCCCCTTTTCAACAGGCCGATCCAAATCAGGATTCAAGTCAATCTGGTTACTACCTGGTTGACGAACCCCCATCAGAGTTGCGGAAAGATTAGTCTTAAAGTGATTGAAGAGATCACCAAACAACAATACCGCATCACCCTCATAAGCAATATGGTACTGTGTCACACCAATTGTGCTATCAAGCAATTGTTTATACAAAAGACTTGAACCTGGATCTGTAGATGAACGTGCCAGCATCTCAACAGAAACAGAAGGAACCACCTCGACGTTCGAACAATGCTTTAGCAGCAGGTTCGAAACCGATTCATCCTGGAAATAGACTGTTTTATGTGCATCAGGATTGGCAGCATGGCAAAATAGTGCCGTGGTCAGCGTAACATCATCGCTTGGCGTATCGATAATGATGCGGCTTGCCTTTGGCAGATTAACCCGACCCATTGTATCGACATGAGTAAATGACTCAACCCGTACAAACTCGATTTTACCCGGCAGCGGATTTTCTATATTCACCGCAACACAAAGCACAATGGTCTCTGAAGTGCCATTTGACTTGGACCGCAGCAACTCAATCAAACGCAGAGTACGCGACCCATTCCACCCGATAATCACACAATTATTCTCAGTGCGTATCATACGAAGACCTTTTTTGCCTTTTAATGCAAATTCCGAAAGATAAAATCCGGCTTTGGTTAAAATAACAGCGAACAGACTCAAACCAAACGGAATCACCCAAAAACTCGTAACAAGCTTCCCAGCTCCAGTTGCTGGAGAGATATCACCATAACCCACCGTTGACCCGGTCAC
>JARRQF010000142.1:4781-13825 GCA_037382065.1 Candidatus Thiodiazotropha sp.
AAAGCGCCGCTGTTAAGCGGCGCAATTTAAAGAGAATCACGGCTTAGCCTTGCTTGGCCGCTAGAAGTTGAGCTAGCTTATTTTTACCGCTCACCGCTCCTCCGGGTGCAATACCTGCTTGTTTCAACTTCTCATCCAGATCGCTACCACTCTCTCTATTGGCTCGCTCTTCTGCCGCTTCAATCTCAGCACTACGCTCAGCCTGCTTAGCTTTGATGCGTTCCAAGCTATCTAGCGCAGTTTTTACTTTGCTATTAGCTCCCATGTGACGTGTTGAAACCGCCACTTGCGCCTTTTGAACCGATTCGGTCGCCTTTACCTGGTCGATCTGCTGATCAAGACGCCTTACATTGGTTTTTGCCTTAGCGATGTTTGACTCCAAAGACCTCTCCGAAGCCTGGAATCCATCGAGCATCTCCTGCTCTACACGTAACTGCCCCTCTAGGTCCTCTACACGGGTAGCACACTCGATGGCCAATGCTTCATCACCCTTTTCATTCGCCGCAAGGGCGTGATTAGTGTACTTCTCGATCTCGGATTTTAGTGATTCGACCTTGTTTTGCACCAATTTGCGTTTCGCCATAATCTTCGTCAGATTTTGATCGCACGCCTGTAGCTCAGCCTTGGCATCACGTTGCTCTTGCTCCAAGATACGGATAGCCTGCGTATCCGCCACAGCCTCAATTGCCTCATTTGCGCCACCGCGAAGTGCGGTCCATAGTTTTGTCAGACTCATGCTGCATTCTCCTGAATCAATAATTTACCGTACAACTCGAGAAACTCACCCACATTTGCGAAAAGCGTCTCAACCTCTTCGATCACCACACTGTCTTTACTTTCTACCGACATTGAGCCAAAGGCAACATAGTACTCCTCGCCATTGATCTCATTGATGCAGATAGTTGTTAGGGGCAGTAACTGGTGAGTTCGCAGAACCAGGGCATTCAGTGCGGCTGGATCCTTGACCTGACTCGCGGGAAAAAGGGTTGTTTCAACTATTATCTGGCTTCCCCCCGCATAAACAAAGGCATCAATGCCCTCATCATTCGAGATAGTGAGGCACTCACCTTCAGCCTCAACAACCCACGACGCCTGCGATTCGGCAAGCGCTGTTAGACTATCGTTGCTCCAAGTCATAAGCATTATCCTTTTAAATTAACGTGTAACATACGTCACAAATATAACAAATAATTACCATATGTCAAAATATTATCACTAATGAGACTATATGTTACTATACAAACAATATAAGACACTATTATTAATAAAGAGAATCAATATGGACCCAGAGCAGAGCATCAAAAACCGCCTTGCACTCGAACCTTACAAACTCGCTACAACACGCTACCTTCGATCCACTATGGCACTTAAAGGCATAAAATACAATGAGTTATCTGAATCTCTAGCACAAAGAGGCATTGAAATGACCCCAGCCAATCTCAGAAGCAAAGTCAGTAAAGGGATGCTCGCAGCAGACCTATTAGCCGCCATTGTTGATGTGCTGGAGGTAAAAGACAACTCAATCCAAGAGATCATCAAGCTCGTAAGTGATGCTTAGGGCCTCAAAAAATTCAGTTGATCGCTCAATTCTAACAGCAGGTTCCTAAATTTGAGGAAAATAGCTTCGATGATCATCGTAACCTATTGGGTAAATCACACGACAGCGTGAATTCTCTACTCCAGACACCAAATTCACAACAACGACGTCGCGTTGTGGCCACTTGTATAGAAAACAAGACCAGTATCTCGGGAATTGAGTGCTTATCTGACCTAACAACACGAAACTAGTGTGGTGGCGTAGAGCAAAGGTCGATTCTGCACATCCCTGTGCATTGACCCGTCATTAGTTGCCGGAATCAAGCTCCACGTTAGCTGTGCGCGAATCATTCATCAAGTCATGGAAAATTGTGAGTTGAGCTCCTTTCAACTCCCATGACCCAGACGGAGAATTCAGAGCGGAGTCAAATGCGCAAAGCGCCGTAACCCGTCCACCCAATCCATCTTTGTATGAGTTGACAGCATGGTCGTACCACTCTTTCACGCGTAAGCCCGCAGCCTTATTGGTTCCCCGCATACCCCATTCACCCACTGCAATATCAACACCGTGTGCAGCAGCCCATTGACGAATATTCAACCAAACAGGTGTCAGCATAGAGGCTTCACTTTTCTGATAGTGATCAACCCCGAGGAAGTCGTATACTCCCGGCTCCCACCATTCATCAGGGTTGCGACCCGATTTCATATTCCATGTATATGACATTAATATGGGAGCCAAGGCAACATTATCCACCCCTAGTGCATTCATGCGCATACGCACACGTTTATTCATCGCTAGATGCATGGAGGGGCCGCCCGGATCATCTGGATAGTTGTGCCCTGCTCCACCTTCAGGCTCATGATGAATTGTCAGCCACACAGGACCTGGCAGATTATCAAGTGCTTTGAGCATCTCATCAATTTCATTATCATGCAAACCATTCGCCATCTTTTTCCAGGAGGGAGTTTTTACCGATATCCAAGGTAAGCGCCCAGCGAGCAGATCAGCCGATGCGGTTCTAATCATATATCCCGTTCTTTGGCTCCATTGAAAAAATGTCCTTCTGATGCTCAAGATATTGCCGCTAGGAAGCTCATGACGTTCCGCAGGTTCGCCGTTCCCCGATATGGCAGCTCCCCAATACAAAGTTCCCAACTGTGGCTGACCTGGGTAATCCAAGACCAATTTATTATCAAAATCAACATTGAGATTCACACGATAGTTTGCATCTCCTCGTTTGCATTTTATGCCAATCTTATATTGTCCTGGACTCTGCGCGGCAAACTGTATCTGCTTGGGTTTTACCGCAGTTGTGTTAACGTATTGCACCAGTTCGTCATTCTGATTGTAGAGAAAAAGATTCAAATCGGCGGAAGCTTGATTCCAATCTAAAGAGAGTTCAATTGATCCCGGTGCAACCATTTCGAAGGTGTGAGTTGCCCAGGATTTATCCTGTGAAGAGATGTGGTTATTAAAGGTGTCGCTGAAATCCTGGGGGGCAGCGGCATAAGCGGCCTGATAAATAAATCCAGAAAAAAGAAAAATAATGAGTTTTATCAAATACAAAATTAATGAATATAGCTTATTCACATTTAACAATATTATCTTAGTGGTTAATTTTTTTACGAGATGCAAAGCCATGTTTCTTACCTCAACTGATTAGATTTGGGATTTCAGGGAACATCGGTAACCTAGACCAGTCTGTGTGATGCCTAAAACGGTCGATAATACGCTCGACTTCGCGCGCCACAGGGTATGGTATGTCATACAGCGTTTGTACAGCTGTTGCTCTAACGATATCGACGAGGTCATTAGCATCAAGCTTGCCCAACGTTATAAGCGTCTGGTCAATACCTTCCTGGCTAAGTACATCACTCAAATCAGGTGTCGCAGCAATAACCGCTATGTCCTGTGCCGAGAGGTCAAACAAGCCAGAGTCGATGTAGGCATCGGGATGCGTCCCGTAGGCAAATTCCATAAAAGCTTCAGGATCACGCTCTAGCTCGGCAAAACCGGCTGGATCCTTGGTACGCAGATCCTCTATCGCTTGCTGAAGTGCATTCAAAGTCCGGTCTCGCCATAACAGGCCTTGAGGGGATAGATCAGTTTGGTCCAGTGAAGCAAAGCGGTTAGCGTACTTGTCGCCATAGTTGAGATAGTAGTCTGGTGGATCCATTCCTGGGTTGCGGCGACAGAAGTCGGCTGCACGCTCCTGGTAGTAGTTAAGCCCTAGTGGAACAGGTGACGGTGCATCAGCATCCATAGTGGCAGAAGCGTCGCTTGGTATACCCATGAGTTTAGCCTGATAACTGACGCCACCCCCGGAACCTGTAGTGGCGTTGTCCAACTTTGCTTTCTGAGTATCTTCCCTTAAAAATAATTCTAATTTCGTTAGATGCTTACCTATTTTATCATCACTTCCTGGCATATTTTTCAGTTTTTCTTCCGTCGTTTGTTGGCATTTATGGTGATAAGTAGTCGCTTTTTGATTTTGTGCGGCCTTTCGATGGTCAGCGAATCGATGTGACACGATTGAATCCGCTTTTTTGATCTTTGGATGGTGTATCATGAAAACCTCTTGTAATTATTAACTTCATAAATCACGACTGGGCACGACACCGGTAAACAATATGCCTCACACTTACTGCTAAAGTATTCCGAATACTCTGGCATCGTGAGCTTGCTCACGACAAGGCATTAAAATGCCACTGTAGTACTGAGTGTTGGAATGCTTATCGTCTGATTAGTAATTGCTTTACCCAAGCGGATAATTTATATCAAATTATTTATGAAAAGTGTTCAGATTGAGTCACAACTTTTAGTTGGAAATTGTGAATTATTCTAAAAACAGATAAGTAAACATTGTTTAGTATTAGCTTGTGGTTCTTTATCATTTGAGCCTCTTTGCTTAATTGGCTCCAAACGACTTTATATGTTGGCTATTCCAAACAGAATGTGGGAACGAGGTAATTCAAGCTTTCTGAGGTTTGTAGGTAATCAAGAACGAATCAGCTTACTATACAAGATGGCTGCTCTCTTGGTGAATGTTGCTAACTCTACTTCTTGCGATTATCGCTTAGATGATTGAGCGCCATACTCTGGACAAGATCCAGCATCATCGTCATACTCTATATAACTCAAGTTTCGGAGTTCAAAATCAGCAAAATATCACACATAACATATTGAATGACAAAGCAAGCGGGGCTTGCGCATGGTAAAATGTTTGTATTCAAAAGCAAACAATAAAACTGCAGCATTTCCAGAAGGACTCACTCTGTCATATATTGATTGGTCTAAGTTGTTAGCTGGACACTGTTACCGCCTGGGTTCGCTAGGCTACAGCGTGAAGGCACGACTATTGAGAGGGAAATAGCTCCAGACAATGAACAAGCTTAAAAAAGAACGTTCCCTCTCCCTCCGGAGGGTGTCGCAAAAGTCATAGGATGGGGTTCTGTCCCACCATTAAGGAATGAAATGTAGGATGTGGTGAGGTACGAACCGCATCATGGATGTTCGTGAGCCATCGCACGATTGATGCGGTTCGCACCGCTCACCGCATCCTACGCAATCACGAATTTTATCGCGACTTCAAAAAGAGTGACCTATCAGTTTAAAAATACCATGGAATATCTCACTCAAATATTGCCACATTATCGAAAATCATGATGCGGTTCGTGCCTCACCGCACCCTACGACTTTTGCGAATATTTGCGGTATGCTTTTACAACACCCTCTTCTGGGAGAGGGAACAATATGAATTGAGTGGGTAGATATGACTTAGCAGTAATCCACGAATTCAACTGAAAAGGCGATTTCTATTAACTCATGGGGCGAACTCATTAACGCTATAAGAATTTATTAATCATTCATATTAACTATGGATTTCAAGTTTCATGGTAAACTTCGAAACTTGAGTATATAAACATCGACTCTTTGCTTGTCTATTTTTAGGTTTACTTCACTGATATCCCATGGTGAGTAAATACCTAAAAGCTGGCCGTAATGCTCTTCTTATATCCATGGATGATGAAGTAGATTCATTATACCATCTTTTTACACCGATCTACGAAGAGCCCGCAGAGCTGATTTAAAAAGCGTATTTGGTGCCAACATTGTCGGGGGTAAGGATGCTTTAGCGTTACTTCATGAGCATTGAGCAAAGAGATGATAAAAGCGTGTTTTCAGCCAAAGGTTGACGGCAATTGGTTAATAGAGATATTTCTACTAATCAGACCATAAGTATATCATTAATAGCGACACTTAGGTGGCTAGGATCTGTACAATAAAATGTCTAAAAACAATAAGTTTGGTAAAGAGGAATATTCTATTTCAAGTATTCCTGAAGCAGATAAACCTTCCGATCCTATCATCCGAGAGGCTTTTGATCAAATATGGAAAAAAATCCAGAAAACTATATATTTTTGGTCTGAATTCAAAACTGAGCTACCTTTCGAACAAGAATTATCACGCTCGCAGGGTTCCGCTGAGTCAATAGAGTATGACCACACACAAGACTTATACACTATGTGTTACGATGAACAGGGAAAGCGTAAATCTCTGGACACGAAACAGCAAAAGGAGATCGCTGAAAGCGCACAGTTTACGGTAAAAAGCTCCATTGAAAAAAATTTGACAACGTCTGGAAACTAGGAAGTTTTCTACAACTGGGACGCCAAGAAATTGCACGTAGATTCCAACACCGTAAAGAGGCGGCAAATCGTCACTGGTATCTGTATCTACCAGAACAGCTATTCAGTCATCAGCCGCTGTCATTCAAGCAGGGGTTCGTAAGTATTAAAAACAGTGCAAGGCATTTACTAGGCATATTGATCGGACTTCAGCAATGCAGGCCAAGATATCATGATGGCTCCATAGGCAGGCTCCTAAAAAAATATAACATCTCCTATTTATTCAATCTATTAACCCCAGATAGAGAAGATGAGCGAATTTGGAAGAGTGATGATGGACTCAAGCTAAATTTACTCCTGGCAGATCCTAAATGTCGCAAATCAATTCTTGACATTATCGATGAGGCACAGGAGCAGTTAACGGAAAGAGGTGATATGTCAGACACCTCGATGCTGAATGCGATAATCAACCACCCAAAATGTACAAAAATTCACGAAGACTTGCCGGGATTAATAGAGCGGTTACATTCACTCCACTATCTATTATCTAGAAATAACCCAGACTATCAGCAACAATTCTCAGAACTAGCTGAAGAGAGAAAAAATCAGTTAATCATCAAGCATCCACTTCGTGGGCGTTATCAAAGCTGGCTAGATGAGCAGCTATTCTCAATGCAGGCAGAAATTGATTCGCAAATTATGGAGAACCTTACCAGTAAGCTTGATCAATCATTACCACCAGGTCAAGAAAAATATTGTTTGGTCCGTAACCGCCTGTTTAAAAATATGCATGAGCGTGAAATTCGTCAACGACTCTCAAAAAAGTTTCGTATTTCTAACCTATATAAAATCACTCGCTTTAAGTGGTCTTTTGCTTCACCAGAACATATCGACAAGCTTGATACAAATGTGACGCGCATAACTACTCTCCGTCCTCTATGGCGGCTTCACTATCTATGGACTTATGGGGTATGCGTATTTTCAAATAGCTGTCTACGATTCATTCGATCACTACTCTACAATCCACTTGGGTATAAATCCGTTTTTACCACGAGTAAAGATCAATTCTTTGGTGAGCAGTGGATTGATAATACTGGCAAAATTATAGGATGCAAATTCTATAACACGCATATCACTGATATTTACAAACAGCTAGACATAATAAAGCGTTACCGTAACGAGTTTGAAAACAAATCAGATTACGGATTATTTCCTCGCAGTATTGGGAGGCTATTCAATCAAATTTACTGTTACTTATTGATTGGCGCCATAGGCATCAGCTTGTCATTATTGATTCGCTATATAGGCTTTTTAGCGCTTTCATTGATAACCATAGCCGGTCTACTTCTGGCGCCACTATGGGTTCCGCTCTACATAATGCTTAGCTATTTATATTCATTATTTATAGTCGACTGGTTAGGTCCTGATATTTATTATAATAAAAGAAAATTACTGCCCTACTCATCAACCTTTCCACTGTTAATGACAGTTGTCTATCATTTTATATTTCGCGGTGTGCTCATGTTAGTAATAAGTCTTCTTATCATATTATTTCATGCTTTAGCGACACCAGTGCTACATGGCTTTGCACTAACCCTATATGTTTTAAGAACTGCTTGGGATGGTTTGATGCGACTCATACTTATCAAGCCATTTGCAAAAATACCAGGTGCTAATTTCCACGGTTTAATAACCCGTATTTCTGGCTACGGAATCGCCTCAGAAATTCTTAATACTGTTAGCCAAGAATCAGCACTCAAAATCTATAATAATTGGCTGGAATTATTCATACTCGATAAATACAAATCGGTATTAATTTCAACACTAAATCAGCCAAAAGATAGACTGAAAGAGATGATGTCACCTGTTTATTCTAGCATTGTAGGACATCGAATCTACCCGATTCAGGAAAAACTGGAAGAGAACATCAATGAGTTAGAAAATGCATTTAAATCAAATTACAACACATACCGTAAAATGCTTATGCAAGCTATTAATACCGAATCCATGCAATTTATTCGCCTACCTAAGGCGGAACTTATGGAGTTTACCAATAAAGCAGAAGACTTAACTGCAGAACGCCTAGAGTCAAAGTTGTTTTCTTATATGAGAGAAGGTGATGTCACTGCATTTTGGTTTAAGCTAGGAGTCCAGCAAAATGACTGGCCCCTATTGAATAGAAAATTACTTCAGCTTGCTTTTTCAGCAGATATACTGACTGCTATCGAAGATTGCGATGCTAGCATTAGCGTTATGAATACCAATAAAAGCACGCTTCATAACCTATTGACTGATAAAGAACCATCCTCAAAAGTACAGTTCGTGGTCACTGCACATAACAGTACGCCATCCACTGCTGAATTTAGCTTCTTGAGAAATTCATTCTGGTCTGATTTATACAGTGAATGGTATTTGCCGATAGTAACAGAAGAACACTGGAAATATGTTGGACGCTTACGTGATCGTATGTTGAATTAAGTATTTCGGAAGACACACATTTTCACCGACTTGTAAAACGCGGTTTAACAAATCAAAGGCTTTTGGATTCATCGAATAAAAATCCGGCCCTGATCTGTTTATATACTTCAGTACAGTCGCAAGCTTTAGCTATAAAACCCTGGCAGAATATCAATAGGTCGAATTTACGACCACTCAGGGAAAAGGTCTTTAGGAAGAGAGTATTTTAGCTATCTAAATGGTTGATTTTTACTATGCTTATATTTCAGCCAAGTGCGCGATAGGTCTGACAGATCAAATCTAAGCAGTGGTGCAGAGCAAGACACAACGACACGAAGTAGCTGCTATTCCAGGAATATGACATTAAAATTTAAATCAAACAGCCAACTTTTCAACCTAGTGTGGTGCTTCATACAAATTGA
>JARRQF010000143.1:0-12114 GCA_037382065.1 Candidatus Thiodiazotropha sp.
CTCTTTTGGGTTAGACTCTTTCATGACCTGTCCTCTCAATTATGGCTCTGTGTTTGGGGTACCCATCTCATCATAATCCACGATCTTTGAGATGGGCAGGTCAAAACATGATGTCTATTGTGCGTCGTTGCGCCTTGCCCTGTACCACCACAAACGTACCCTTCACGCCGTCCAACTGATCTTTTTAGATTGATGCGGTTCGCACCGCTCACCGCATCCTACGCAATCGCGACTTTAAAAAGAGTGACCTATCGGTTTAAAAACACCATGGAATATCTCACTCAAATATTGGCACATGATCGAAAATCATGATGCGGTTCGTACCTCACTACATCCTACGGCTTTTGCGAATATTCGCGGCATGCTTTTACAACACCCTGGGAGTTGGCTGAGCTAGAGTTATTTTTGAGAGTCGATTCCCATTTTGACTGAGTTAGCATCAATTAAGTCTAAAGAAATCGCGCTTCATACCGCAATAGTGCCAATAGAATTTTGATAAATATTACCCCGTGTGAATAGGGACGACTTACACTCAGTCACCAGGGGCCTGGTTGATGTAATGTATTTGATAGGGAGATTGGTGAGATGAGATCTTTTTTGGTATGGCGCGATGATTGGTTGCTGGGTATTGAGCTTCTTGATGAGCAAAATCTGAAATTTGTTGAGAAACTGAATGAGCTGCATAGTCATCTGATGCTTGATAATAATCGTCAACGTCCTGGTGCCAACAGGTTGTGTCGGTTGTTAGCGCAGCTGCTTGAGATGGCTCGGCGCAATTTCCAGAATGAAGAGGGAATGATGCGAGCAGAAGGCTATCACGGATTAAGTGGCCACCATAGGGAACATGTCCTGCTACTAGCGGAATTGCATGAAAGTATCAGAGGGATTGAGAGCGGTAGTAAGCCGTTTACACTAGAAACCCTTACGGCGCTTAAGTTCTGGCTGATTGATCATGCTCTAAATAGTGATCGACTGTTTATTGACTATCTTGATGATCAAAATTTTAGAAAGTCTCTCCAAAAGTCCGCCCTGTACCACTCTATTAGCTGATGGATGGCTATGTTGGCTAAAGGTCTTGCCAATCAGTCAATAGTAGGCCTGACACAATACCCGCCAATCCAGCACTGAGCATGCCACCGAAGATAGCACTTGGCAGATCATCTCGAACTGTATTCAGTAGGGAGGTGAGCGGGCCGCCCACACTATTGTCGATACTGCTGATCATGATGAAAAAACTCAGCGTAACAAATCCCGAAACACCAATGCCAACAATCAATCCATCACCTATTGGTGGTAATAGATCGTCGTAGAGCTTGATGAAGTTGGGTACAAGTATTACATAGATGATACCGGTTATTGGGCACATCAGCGCAACAACCAGGCTGATGGAATGCGTTTCAACCAGGCTGGAGATTAATAGGTAGCCGAGTGAGACGAGCCAACCAGAACTAAAACCTGCGAGCGTTTTTGCATCGGCGCGATTGACACGAGAACCTGTAGAGAATATCCCGTAGAGCGCCCCGACAACTGCTCCGATGAGCATTACCACTATGAGTAGCTGGTGTAAATTGATGGGATGTTTAGCAAAGGTAAAAAAGATTATGCAGACCGGTGAGGTGATGATTGACATCAAAACCGCCAGACGCATACTGCTGTAGATTAGGGCGCCCAGGGTACCGGCTAGTATTCCAGCGAAGAGATAGGGGTTGACTGGGAGTTTCCAGTAGCCAGCAAAAGCGGCAAAAAAGACAAAAAGCATCGCATATAGTAGTCCTATAAAGGACCAAATCGCACCTCGGATAAGGGCTTCTTTGAGTCTGAATAGAGAAGATGCTCTGAATGCTTGGTGTTGCTTTGTCAATGTGCTACAAAATGCTTTTCTAATGTTTGAATGGGTGCATTAACTATAGTTCACTATCCAATGTATGAACATGTGGAAGCACCACACTAGTGTGGTGCTTCATACAAATTGACGATGATAGAAGCCTGCTCAGGCCAGGAGACAAGGCGCAATGCGCAGGGAATGGCTCGCCCTTTTCAAGCATTGCAACGCAGCACACTAGAGGACGAACATCTCTTTCTCATCGGTCAACCTAATCCACCCCTTGGCAATTCTATAGATTACCCAGACAACGTTAATGGCGAGTATCACGTAGCCGAATACGATAAAGGAGGTGATAAATCCCACGATTGACCACAATAGGCTGAACCAAAAAGTGCGGATTTGCCATCTGAAGTGAGACTCCAGCCAGGTGCCTTTCATGTCGTCCTGTTTGACATAATTGATAATGACAGCGACCAAAAATGTAATACCAAATAGAAATGATGCAGCTTGTAGTGCATAGATCATGAGTGTGAGCGTCTTTGCCGATTTTAGGTTTTCGCGATGAGGTTCGCGGTTGAAGCGTTTCATTACTATCTATCCTTCTTTTGCGTATGACAGTTTTGTGTAGCATGTGCTACTAACCCCTAACCCTGTCTGATGGTGTGTGTGGTTTTTGCTATGTGAACTTTTACTATCAACCCGGCGAGTGATCAATATGAAATAGCGTACTATTGTGCACTGTGAACCGAAAAAGATCAGTTGGACAGCGTGAAGGGATATGCAGGCGTGGTCCTTGCTCTTGCAGTACCGTAAGTGCACACTTTACGCTGCCCAATTAATCTTTTTAAATCAGAAAAGCATAAGGAGTTAGCAATGAGTCGTTTTAATTATGGGATTTTTCAGCCGTTAAGGTGGATACATATCCCGATACTGTTGCTTTTTACACAGCACCTGCCAGCTGAAGAGCTGAAGACTTCTCTTGCGCCGGATGCTGTTGTGGCTCGGGCGCTCTTCACGACGAATGTTGTGAAACGAGAACCCGTCGATCAGGTGGTTAGCGCTGGCGAGGATCTTCAGAGCATCTACTTCTTTACAGACTTGAGAAACCTTCAGGGCAGGGTCATCACTCATCGCTGGGAATTTGAGGGTGAGTTTGTGAGGGATGTCAAATTTCAGGTCGGAGGCCCTCACTGGCGGGTTTATTCTAAAAAGATGCTGAATTCTGGTCTGGCAGGGAAGTGGACAGTCATGGTACTGGATGAGTCCGGTTGGCCGCTGCATGCCAGTATCTTAACGCAGGAAGCTCCAGCGGAATAGCTTTGCTTTACCATTAGCTGTCAACTGCAGAATCTAGGTTGAAATCAATCCTATTACTGCGACAACGATACTTGCCTTGTGGTTGCTAATCTTCTTCTGGCAGTATAGGATTCCATCCTGACTCTAGCACTTCATCAGGATATTCTGGTTCTACGGACAGAGCTTCTTCTTCTTTTATTTCATCAAATAGGTTTATGACAAACATAATCTCACTACTCCGACTTAGTTAGTCTATGTAATGTTTCGACAGAATTACTTAGAAATTTAGAATACTGAGAAGTAGAGGAGTAGGACCAGATGAGAGACTCATTGAGTATATCCAAGCGTTTGAATATCTCTATTGCTCTTTTTTGCTCAAGATAGGAAAAATATGGGGACTTCAAGAACATACTTAGTGAGCAATTAAATCACCAATAAGTTCATTCTTAAAGTCCCAAGCCATTTGATATGGTTATCAACTTGATATTGTTATTGACATTATTTAACAGTTGAATTACACGATAGGCTCAGAGCTATATGTCAACTTTACTGCTGATCGTTAGACATTTCAGAACCAGCACTCTCGCTACTCTCTGCAGGGGCAGGTGCCTCAAATGCAGCCTGCTCAGATTGTGTTGCATCCTGATTGGTACTAGAGCTGGATACGGATTGTTGACTCTCTCCTGTCATTGAAGTGGAGACTGCTGAACCGGAACTCTCTGTCTCGCCAGATTTTCCGCACGCAGTCAAAGTAAGTGCAAAGGCCATAGCGATAATAAAGATTATTTTATTCATAATTTCATTCCTCAATTTTCCTTGTTCCCTGGTCGATGCCAGTTTGTAGTAAGTAGCTTTTTATATAATCAATCAGAGATTGATGATGTGACTTAGGCATCGGAATGGACCAATAATCGATGTTTATATGCCAATAGGTTAGTTCAACGAGACCTACTCAGCATAGTGGCTAGTCAAATGATCCAAAAAAAGGTCAATTAGACAGCGTACCATTCATGTTGCAGCATAATTCACCCAGTGGGTGACTAGATCTATCGAGTGAATGCCCTGTAATATCAGTATCTTAGTCGCACTTTCAATCTCTTTTTCCTGGCTAATAGGCGTCGGTTTAGAGCTGCTGAATCTTTGCAAGCTGAGCCTGCAGGCTCTCCAGCGCTTTGTGGTTTTCCGCCAATTTCTCCCGCACCTTTTGTACCACCATTTGCGGTGCTTTGTCGATAAAATTGGGATTGGCCAGTTTTTTCTCGGTAGCGCCTGAATCGTTTTGCAGGCGGGCAATCTCTTTTTCCAGACGCTTGGCCTCAGCTTCCTTGTTGATCAGATCGGCGAGGGGGATCAGGACCTTCATCTCTCCAACCAGGGCGGTGGCGGATTCCGGCTCCTGCTCATTTGAGTTCAACACCAGAATGGAGTCTGTACGCGCCAGAAAATCGAGATAGAGGCGATGTTGTATGGCAAAGAGCTTATCACTTTCACTCGCGTTGGCCAGTAATACGGGTACCGGCTTACCCGGAGGGATATTCATCTCACCTTTGATCTTGCGAATGCCAAGGATGAACTGCATCACCCAAGCCATCTCATTTTCAGCTTTTTCGTCGATTAGTGATTGACGCTGGGTGGGGTAGGGTTGATTGATTATGGTCGCTTCTTGCGTATCCGCTTCTATGACTCCAGCAATAGGCGCCACCCGTTGCCAGATCTCTTCGGTGATAAAGGGCATGATTGGGTGGGTTAGGCGTAGCAGACTTTCCAATACTCTAACCAGAGTGCGCCTTGTGCCACGTTTGGCCGCGTCAGTGGTGTTATTATTATTGAGTACTGGTTTACAAAGTTCGAGATACCAATCGCAATACTCATTCCAAGTGAATTCATAGATGGCCTGTGCCGCATGGTCGAAACGGTAGCTATCAATTGCAATTGCTACCGCTTGTTTGGTCTTTTGCAGGCGCGATAGTATCCAGCGATCCGCAATGGAACGCTCAAGCTCAACAGCAGGCTCGGAATAGCCTATTTTCACACCGCTGATTCCGCAATCCTTGCCCTCCACATTCATCATGACATAGCGACTCGCATTCCATAGCTTATTGCAGAAGTTTCGGTAACCCTCAACTCGGCCCATGTCAAATTTAATGTCGCGTCCGGTCGCGGCCAGGGCGGCAAAGGTAAAACGCAGGGCATCGGTGCCGAAGCTTGAGATACCCTCTGGAAACTCATTGCGGGTCTGATCCTCAATTTTTTGTGCATCTTTTGGATTCATCAGCCCTGTGGTGCGTTTAGCAACCAGGGCTTCAAGACCAATGCTATCGATAAGGTCGATAGGATCAAGGACATTTCCCTTCGATTTCGACATCTTATTGCCGTGGGAGTCGCGCACCAGTCCATGGACATAGACCTCCTTGAAAGGTACATCGCCCATAAATTTAATGCCCATCATGATCATCCGTGCGACCCAGAAGAAGATGATGTCGAATCCGGTCACTAGAACATCGGTGGGATAATAGTCTTTCAGGCGCTCGGTTTGCTCAGGCCAACCAAGGGTTGAGAAGGGCCAGAGGGCGGAGCTGAACCAGGTATCAAGGACATCCTCATCTTGGCGCAATGGGTAGTTGTCGTCGAGATTATGTTGGTTTCTGACCTCAGTCTCAGAGCGACCGACATAGATATTGCCTTTCTCATCGTACCAGGCGGGGATACGGTGTCCCCACCAGATTTGGCGGCTGATGCACCAGTCCTGGATGTTGTGCATCCACTCGTAGTAGGTGTTCTTCCAGCTGCTGGGTACAAAGCGGACCTGTCCATTCTCCACCGCTTCGATAGCTGGTTTGGCCAGGGGAGCGACCTTGATGTACCACTGGTCGGTTAGGAAGGGTTCGATCACGGCACCAGAGCGCTCGCACTGGGGCACCATGAGCTTGTGATCCTCGACCTTCTCCAGCAGCCCCAGGGCTTCCAGATCGGCGACCATCTGTTTGCGGGCGTCGTAGCGATCCATGCCGATATATTTTTCAGGGATCAGGTTAGTCTCGTCCTCTTCATTGCTACGAATTGCGGCATCAATAGTGAAGATATTGATCAGACCGCCATGGGCCTGCTCACTGATGCTGATCTCATCCCGATGACGCTGCCATACAGCATAGTCATTAAAGTCATGAGCCGGCGTGATCTTGACGCAGCCGGTGCCGAACTCAGGATCGACATGTTCTTCGTCGGCAATGATCGGGATACGGCGGCCGGTCAGGGGTAGCTCGAGTAATTCGCCAACCATGTGTTTATAGCGTTCGTCGCTGGGATTAACTGCCACAGCGCAATCCCCAAGCAGGGTTTCGGGCCTTGTGGTGGCAACCACCAGATGGCCCTGGCCATTGCTCAGAGGATAGCGCATATGCCACATATGGCCGTTCTTTTCCGCAGAGATTACCTCCAGGTCAGAGACAGCGGTGTGGAGTTTTGGATCCCAATTGACCAGGCGTTTACCCCGGTAGATCAAACCCTCTTCATAGAGCCTGACAAAGACCTCTTTGACCGCATCTGAGAGGCCATCATCCATGGTGAAGCGTTCATGCTGCCAGTCCAGAGATGAGCCGAGGCGGCGAAGCTGGCGGGTGATATTGCCGCCAGACTCTTTTTTCCACTCCCAGATCCGTTCGATAAATTTTTCGCGTCCCAGGTCGTGACGTTTTTTCTGCTCCCCTTCAAGCTGACGTTCAACTACTATTTGGGTAGCGATGCCAGCATGGTCAGTGCCTGGTTGCCAGAGCGTCTTATCACCCTTCATACGGTGGTAGCGGATTAGGGTGTCCATGATGGTATTGTTGAACCCATGTCCCATATGTAGGCTGCCGGTGACATTGGGTGGCGGGATCATAATGCAGTAACTCTTGTCGCCACTGTTGCTTGGGGAGAAGTAGCCGCGCTCTTCCCAAGTCTCATACCAGCGTTGTTCTATAGTAGATGGATTGTAGGTTTTTTCCATGGATCTCTAATAATGGTTCAGCAGCAAAAAGGGAGTATTATAACCTTTTTGATGTAAAAAAGTGTGGTATCTAGATAACTAAACTACGATAACAATTGGAGGGTCTATATCATGGACCAGCAACGACATATCTTTGCATTTCATAAGGGTGACGGAAAGGATAAGAAGCTGCTGGGAGGTAAGGGGGCCAATCTTTGTGAAATGACCCAGTTTGGGTTGAATGTCCCTCCTGGATTCGTAATCAGCACAGAGGCGTGTCTTGACTATCTGGCGAATGAATCCAAAGCCCTTCCCAAAAGTTTGATGGAGGATGTGCGTCAGCACATGGTCCAGGTTGAAGAGGCGACAGGCAAGGGGTTTGGTAAAGCGAACAACCCACTGCTGGTTTCGGTACGTTCTGGCTCAGCCATGTCGATGCCAGGCATGATGGATACAATTCTCAATCTGGGTCTCAATAACAATACCCTGCAGGGAGTGATCGAGCAGACTGGCGACTCCCGATTCGGCTACGATGCCTACCGGCGATTCATTCAATTGTTTGGCAAGGTCGCACTGGGTGTACCTGATGAGGCGTTTGACGAAGAGTTTGATACCGTGAAACAGAATGCCCGTGTCAGTGAAGATGTGGGACTTTCCACTGCGGATCTGAAAGATATTTGTGATCGTTTTCTTAAGGTTTTTGAGACGCATACCGGCCACCCCTTTCCGGAAGACCCCTACGATCAACTCGAAATTGCTATCAAGGCTGTGTTTGCATCCTGGATGGGAAAACGCGCTGTCGACTATCGACGGCAGTTTAATATTACCCCGGAATTGGCTAATGGCACTGCTGTGAATGTCTGTACGATGGTATTTGGCAATCGGGGAAATGACTCGGCAACCGGAGTGGCTTTTACTCGTAATCCGGGTACTGGTGAGAATAAGCTGTATGGCGAATATCTGGTGAATGCCCAGGGAGAAGATGTGGTGGCAGGTATTCGTACACCCAAGCCCATTGCCCGCCTCGCTGAAGAGATGCCGGAGATGGCGAAGCAGCTTGAGGAGTTGCGCCAGAAATTGGAGACTCATTATAAAGAGGTGCAGGATTTTGAGTTTACCATTGAGAGAGGCACGCTCTACTGCCTGCAAACCCGAAATGGCAAGATGAATGCGACAGCGATGGTGCGTAGCTCCGTTGAAATGGTGGAGGAGGGGCTGATTAGCAAGGAGCAGGCTCTGCTGCGTATCGATCCAGCCTATCTGGAGCAGATGCTCTATCCACGTCTAAATACAGAATTCAAAGCCGAACCCATAGCCCAAGGCTTGCCCGCTTCACCGGGTGCCGCAAGTGGCTTGGCTGTTTTTGATGCAGACCGAGCGGAAATGATGGGTAAGGATCAGAAGTGCCAATTGATTCTGGTACGTGAAGAGACCAAGCCAGAGGATATCCATGGTTTTTTTGCTGCTGAAGGCATACTCACCAGCCGTGGCGGCAAGACATCCCATGCTGCCGTTGTAGCCCGCGGTATGGGTAAGCCCTGTGTTGCTGGTGCTGAAGGGATCACTGTCGATGTGCAAAGACGCGAGGCGATGGCGAAAGGGGTCGTGATTAGAGAGGGCGATATGATCACGATTGATGGCAGTAGTGGAAATGTCTATCTCGGCAAGATGCCAATGGTAGAAGCTGATTTCACAGAGGAGTTGAATCGGCTGCTGCGATGGGCCGATGAGGCGGCTTACCTGCGCGTTTTGGCCAATGCTGATACCGCAGTTGATGCTACTCGTGCACTCAAATATGGCGCCATGGGAGTTGGTCTGTGCCGTACTGAACGGATGTTTAACGCTCAGGATCGTCTGCCGGTAGTGATTGAAATGATTGTTGCTGAGACACCAGAGCAGCGTCAAGCCGCTCTGGATAAGTTGCTACCGATACAGCGAAGTGATTTTAAGGAGATTCTGGAGGTGATGTCGCCCCGACCCGTGACGATCCGACTACTCGATCCGCCGATTCACGAATTTCTCCCCACCGAGCAACAGTTATTGAGTGACCTGGATGAGTTACACCATTTGCGGCATTCTGTGCGAGGCATGAACGTATTGGCTGGCAGCTTGATGCTATTACAGGACCCGGAACATGCCAAGCAGGAGGCTGATTCGCTGCGCCACCTGGTGGATGAGAGCCTGGTAGAGTTGGCGATAGAAAAGAAAGAGACCATGTTGCGTAAGGTGCGTGTTTTGACTGAAACAAATCCTATGTTGGGTCATCGCGGCGTGCGTTTGGGCATCACCTTTCCTGAAATTTATGGCATGCAGATTCGTGCTATTCTGGAAGCAACAGCCGAATGTGCAGTCAAGGATCTCGAAGTTCATCCGCAAATAATGGTGCCGCAAGTCTGTACAGTTGAGGAGTTAAAGCGGGTTAAGCTGATGGTGGATGAGATTCGCGCCGATGTTGAAGAGAAATCTGGACTGACACTCAATTTCCGCTTTGGCACCATGATCGAAGTGGTGCGAGCCTGTATGCGGGCCGATTCATTAGCGGACGAAGCAGAATTCTTCTCTTTTGGTACCAATGATCTAACTCAGGCAACCTTCTCATTTTCCCGTGAAGATGCCGAGAATAAATTTCTGCCGATGTATAACCAGAATGACATCCTGAAAGACAACCCCTTTGAGGTGTTGGATGAAAAGGGGGTTGGTAAACTGATGCAATTGGCGGTGGAGTGGGGACGTCAGACAAAGCCGGATTTAAGTGTTGGTATTTGTGGTGAACATGGAGGTCATCCAAGCTCCATCGCATTTTGTCATCGTGCTGGGCTGAATTATGTCTCCTGTTCCGCGCCACGAGTACCGGTTGCCAGATTGGCTGCGGCCCATGCCAGCCTATTGCATCTGTGATATTCTTTTTGCTCATTCAATATAGACTCTTGATGAGGTGAAAACCATGCTGTTGCGTCGCATGATCACAACACTTCTGTTTTTGCTGTGTAGCATCTGTTTTGCAGAGAGTTTTTCTTGGCAGGGTGCTTTACAGGATGGGAGTCATATTAGTATTGACCCTCACACTAATAAGGTGACCCGCACAGTGGATGGGGGGGCGACGCCACTATGGGATGGTGTGCATCGCCTGGATAATGGTGCCGTCATTATTGTGCGTGACGGTGTTGTGATGAAGGATATGGCGATTATCGAAGCGCAAAAAGAGCAGAATCGAGATCGGCTCAATGCTGCCTGTATGCAGTTAGTGAAAAAAGTATGCGGTGTACATGACGAGTGTGATGCATATCCAGCCTGTGATCCAGCTCGCCAGCTTTTGGCCATGGAGCATGAAGAGCTGAATGAGAGTGGGACGGTGCTTGAAACATCGACACACTGTCTGGAGGGGCTGGATAACAATCAGTTTTTTAAGGCTTGTGATAAGCGCCAGACAGAGGAAAAAACGATTTGTGAGAAGCTACAGATGAGGGTTTGTGGCGAAGAGAGTCAATGCTCAGAGAGAGAAGCTTGCGCTGCTGCTAAACAATTGGTTTCAATGGAGCAGCAGGATATACACACTGTTCCTGACGGATTTACCTATGCTACAGCTCAATGTCAGGATGCCCTGGCCTCTGAATCAAAATTCTTTCGGAGCTGCGAATAGATGCACAAGTGTCGCGGGTACATGGATGTGCAGGAGCGACCCTTGCCCTGTACCACCACAAACACACCCTTCACGCTGCCCAACTGATCTTTTTAGTTGATTGTTACGGACGTTGAAGCAAGAAGCCTCGCCCAAAGTAACTTGTTGCGGCGGGCGGGGAGTAGTCACGTTGAATTCATCATTCTGGTAGGTAGTCCATTGTCGGGAGTGTCGGTTTTTTTAACCGGACTGCCAATGAACCGACAGCAATTTAATCAGCTACCTAGGAAGTTCTTGTTGAATATTACCAAAAATTCCCGAAAAAATAAAGATTTAACCGTCGAAAATCTTTACATTCACCAGGGGTTTATAGCGAGATATTTTATTAAGTTGAGCTAAACCATCGAGTTATTTTGTGTGGCACTAATATTGCTTTCATAAAAGTAAGATTCGAATAAGGAGATTATGATGTTACTCAACAGCAAATATCAAATGGCTTGGCCAGAAGATCCATCATGGCCAGATCCTTATGGCGATGATCCATACGACATCAGCTTAAACTGACTACCTGACACAAGAGGGTTACTGACCGATTCCATTGGGGCAGGGCCTGCCGGGCTAATGCCATCACTTCTCTTGGGATAAGTGATGAATTAATGAATAGTCCGCCATTGACCAATAAATTCACACTAGTCATATAAGTACTGGCATCTTGACATCTTCCTCAGCATGAATGCTGAAGACTCCTACGGCGCTCAGGCCGGGGGAGGATGTCAAGTCAGTCATTATCTTTTTTTGGAGAGCTGAAACCAGCTGTGCTGAAAAAATCCTTCTGCATATCTGTCCATACATCCATATTGCTTTGAGCTAGGCTTGTCATTCTGGAGGTGAGGTCGTCACCCAGACTATTCCTGAGTTGCTCCTGCTGAGCGCTAAACACCCCCAAGCTCTGCTCCAGATAGTTTCCAAAAATGCCTTGAAGTGCACCTCCGTAAAAACGGATAATTTGTGACAGCATATCAGCTGTAAACAGTGGTTTACCGCTGGATTCAGTTTCAAGAATGATCTGAAGCAGGATGTTGCGAGTGATCTCTTCATCGGTTGTGGAGTCGATAACCCTGATTAATTCACCACCAATAATGAGTTTGCGGAGCTGGGCCAGGGTGATGTATTTGCTCTGCTCTGTGTCATATAACCTGCGGTTGGGATATTTTTTTATAATGCGATCTGGCATGCTATTTAACACTATGGTTGATATTCATTACTGCCAGTTTACCTCAATAAGGTGACACTAGTGTGGTGCTTCATACAAATTGACGATGATAGAAGCCTGCTCAGGCCAGGAGACAAGGCGCAATGCGCAGGGAATGGCTCGCCCTTTTCAAGCATTGCAACGCAGTATCCTGG
>JARRQF010000144.1:0-16229 GCA_037382065.1 Candidatus Thiodiazotropha sp.
GTATAGATGTGACCCATTTCAAAAAGCACTCCATGAATTGCTCAGGATCAAGCTTTGAAAAGACACGATTAAATGTGTCATGCGAAGGAATGCCATTGGGTAGCGATAAAAATTGTGCAAACCAATCTTTTTTGGCTTCACCGTATTCAGCAATAGACACCCAGTCATCTGCCGCACTTAGCATACCGCACAAAGCAATAACCAATATGTCTATAAGCTCATGCTGCCTGTTGGCATTATTCCGTCTAGGATCTTCAATTTCGCTGAATAATTCAAAAATACTTTGTTGTTCCATGCTTTTTTATTGTCTGTTGTTGCTATTTGCTTCTATTATGCACGAAAATGGCTTCTTTGTAGTGCAATTGCCCAGGGATGTTGACGACCCTACCATTTTAGACGTTCGGAACAATCCTGATAAATTGTACATAGGCACTAATAAAAACGGTAACAATGTTTCTGTTTTTTACAAAAATGGAAATGTTGTGATCGCTGATGGTGCTGACTCTACTAGCATCATAACTGCTTATGGAAAAAGCGCTCCAAATAGGCCTTCCTTTGTATCTGACAAATTGGCTAACGATTCAAACTTTCACTTGGTGGAATAGCATGATAAATGAAGAAAGGTTAATAACTAATTCTGATATAAATAAACAATATTCCGACTATCTGGCTGAAGATTGGATTGTAATAATTAATTACGTTATCTCAAAGCTAAATGAGTATTTTGGTGAAATATTTATTTATAATAATGATGACTTCAATAATGTTGGTAAAGGATTTTGTATAGAATTTAAAAGCAAGTCTTGCCACGGACCAATGAACATGCGCCTTGAAGGCACATTGGGCGCCGATATCCTAGGTGACAATGAAGATCTTAGAATAAGTGCTACGTTATTTGCTTATAGCAATGATAGAAGACTAATCACAAACGACAATAATAGCTTTTTCCAGATTGAATATAAATCAAGCGCATCTGGTGGAAAGTGGGTATCGCTCGGATGGATGTTTGATGAATATAATGAGTACCAATAACAAATTAAACAGATGGAGTGTCCTGTCCTCATAGGGATAAGGGGACACTCATAATTTAATAACTTAAGAACAGGTGGGGACACCCAACGTTAAAAAGCCCCGCTCATCTGATCGGGACTTTTTTTAAG
Source organism: Candidatus Thiodiazotropha sp. (assembly GCA_037382065.1). Classification (GTDB taxonomy): domain Bacteria; phylum Pseudomonadota; class Gammaproteobacteria; order Chromatiales; family Chromatiaceae; genus Thiodiazotropha. The sequence continues at coordinate 1,161 of JARRQF010000144.1, forward strand.
CGGCATGGCAAGGCAGGCACTTACTGCTGTACCCGTCTCAATGCCTTGAGCATTTCCAGTTCCCCGTCGAGTGTATTGATCCAATCGTCAGCCATATTAATACGAGGACACTCACCATTCAAACACTGCTGTTAATGTAGTGGCATTTGAAATAACCATCTGATTTTGAATGGCTTTAGACTATCCCAAACGGTGACTGTCCCGGTACTGCGGTACTGTTTCCAGTGATATCAAAAAGCTATTTTCTTAAAGAGCTATTCCAATTTTGCTGATGGGCTTGTCCAACAAACGGTTCAGATCGTGGCTCGCTTCGCTCTCACGATCTAACCTTATTCGTTAGGTTTTATGATATTCAAGCGTGTCCAACTAATGTTGAGTGCGCGGCAGTGACTTGCCATCCATCATTTCTGTTCTTTTGCCAAATGCGTGTAAACCGTAGAGCCACATTTGATTCCTCTCCTCCGAATTCACCGTCAATGTGAGATAGAACTGATACAATCGCAATGTTTTCGTTTGGTTTTATTTGATATTCTGATTGTTCAATTGACTTAATTTTAACAAATCCTGATCGGTGAGCTTCAAGATCATCGTTCTTTGACATAATTTGACCAAAATGATTAGTAAAGATGAGATTGTTATCTAGAAGTTGATCAAGAACTACTGTATCTGAATTCATCATGGCTGTTTTAAGCTGGTCTTCTAAAGCTAAAATTTGTTGATTGTTCATTTGTGTTAAATTTCCTCTGTTTTACACCTAACGCTCACATAACCGGCCGAGCGTCAGCGAGGTCCGGCGACCGTAGGGAGCAAAGTTAATGTGATTGTTATACCTTTTGATATTCATTGATGATTTTAATTATATCTGGATCTTCCAATGGATTATATTCCGAAAAATAGTCTTCTCCCTTTAGTTCACTTGCTAGGCTCCATGCTAAATTGCTTTCCGATGAATGCTCATCAGGCTTTAACCGATAGTAGGCTAGAGCAATTATTCTATTTCCATCAATTGTTCTACTATCAAGAACCGCACCCCAGAATATTTCAAAACACGTATGCCAGTTATAATAAGTTTCATTGTCATCAGAAAGCACTTCAAATAAATAGTTTTGAATATTTTGCCAATTTTCTTCAGTAATTAAATTTTCAATTAATTCTGCTTTTGAATCTTCAACTTCTTCGCTTTCTAATGAAGTATCATCGAGTATTTTTCTTATTTGTTCTTTCATATATTGGTATAACAGTTATATTAACGAGACCCCTTGTCTCGTTATACATTTTTAGAGATTCCTGCGGTTTTTATAAATAATAGATATGTGCTTTAATCTCTTTTTTGCTTCCTCTACATAAATAGAATCCGGGGACATTTCAATATATGTTGCGAGGTGCGTTTTAGCCTTGCTGTAGTTATCTAGTGCAAAATATAAATTTCCGAGAGCCCAGTGAGACAAGGGCATGTTTTGGTTTATTTTTAGTGCTTTTTCGTGATACTTAATACCTTCTTCAATACCAACATACTTTGTATATACAACGCCTAATGATTGTATTATGTATTCGTTGTTTGGATATAATCTTAGACCCTCTCGATACATGTATTCAGACTTCTCATAATCTTTCAAATAGTAATAAACTAATGCAATATTCATTATTGCACCTAAACACTTCGGCTCACTTTTATTTGCTTCAATAAAAACTTCCAAAGCGTTATCGAGATTTCCATCATTCACACTATTTTGACCTTTTTTTAGTTTTATTAACGTTTCCTTTCTACACTTTTCACCTCCAATATCTCTCCAAATAGAGTACTTGCCGGTTGTACCTACTTCATGCTCACCATTTACTGAGTAATTTATAGTAGCCACAATGTATAATAATACAGCTATTAGAATAAAGATAATTGCGCGATGTGTATTCATAACTCGATCTATTCTCTAACGCCGCAATTCACCAGACGCAAAAGAAGCGCTAGCGACTGTAGCGGTCGGATGGAATTGATTATTAGTTTTAATTTTTGATAATTTCTTCAAACTTTTCACCTTCACTGATTCTCGCCAATAGTGCGTATAGCGACCTGGATGGATGTTCTTTTAAGAATTTAGCTACAGCGATTTTTGCAGCCGGAGAATCCAGAGCAGTTACCCTATTTAGTTCTTCCTTTTTTATTTCAGTTGTTTCTGTGTACTGTGGACGAAAGTCAACCTGTAGTGCTGCCCCCTCATCAAACCATGTTGGAAGTTCTCTTTGACGTGTGAAATAGCCTAATCGATCAACTATTTCAGCATGCACCAACTCATGTGAAGCAACGTCTACGCCGGCTTTGTAATGGTTTAATACAAGGTAGCTATTCCATGGTGTAAAGAATAGTGAGCCCGGAATATCATGTAGGCCGTAATTCTCCGCTTCTTCCTTGTTGCCTGTAACAATCACTACTGGATTTGCTTTTGGCTTTCCATAATATTTGGTTATTCTGCGTTTGGCATCATAAATCATGACTCTTATATTTGTGTGTTCGTTCGAACTTATGTGTCCAGACACATAAAGATTGTTTTGGATTTCTGTGAAGTTAGAATAATCAACAAATATGCACCGAGCGATATTACTGTATGCATATGCAACACCCGATGCCATTACTAATAACGCGAGCATTAAGTATCGGGTAACTTTTAGTGCCATGTTGGCTCCTTTTTAAAACTAACAGTTATATTAACGAGACCCCTTGTCTCGTTATACATTTTTAAGAGGCATTTAGCCAACCTTGCTCAACGGCATATTCAAGTTTTTCAACAAACCAGCCATAAATTTCAGGGCTTTCACTCTCTATAAACTGATGCATTTTTAATACTTGGTTTTTATGTATTCCATTGTCCTTCCATGCACGTCCCTCACTAGTAATGTTATGAAGGAATGGCAATAAACTTCAGTAATTTAGATTCTTTACTTTCACCAGCCTCTTGTTCTTCCCAAAGTTCGACGATATCAACAATTGGATTACCAGGATGTAAGGCAATTTTGTTTATACTCTCGCGCTCCTTAATGTGTGCTCTAGCTCTATTATTGCTGTAAAGAAAAGTATCGCCTGCACCAATTTCACCAAGATCATGAAGTAGTGCAAGCTTGATGAGTTTCGAAACATCATAATTATCTTGCAGCAACTCTGCGAAGGCCCAGCACGCCATTGCCAAATGCCATGAGTGTTCTGCTGAGTTTTCTACTCTCTCCCCACCATTGATGTAGGTTCTTCGATTCACAGTTTTCAAGGCGTCCAACTGAAGCATGAAATCTGATATTGCTGAAATTCTATCGGTCAAGTATTTCCTCCTAACAGTTATATTAACGAGACCCCTTGTCTCGTTATACATTTATAGCAAGACCTCTATATATCACCTTAACTGACATAATTTCAATGACTTAGGTTCCTGCTGTCTCGTTATACATTCTCAGTAAGTCGTGACAATGGCAAACGGTGGATTTCGGAGGAAAATCATGGGGTCAGCCCACTGAATTGCGCAAACCACGTCTTCTTGATCAGCTGCGAATCGCCCGTCAGCATAATACGAGCATAATACGAGGACACTCACCATTTAAACACTGCTGTTAATATAGTGGCATTTGAAATAACCATCTGATTTTGAATGGCTTTAGACTATCCCAAACGGTGACTATCCCGGTACTGCCAAGAACATAACGATTTCCAGCGATCTGTTCAATACTACTTTTGACTACCCATCCTATTATTGTATCCGAGTGACAGGACATAACTCAGGATAGCCATTTTTGGCGTATAGCATCTCTATTCATCGCCAACCACTGTAGGGTAATAATTATGCTGGTTGAATTCGCCCGGCCGCTATAGAGTTGTCTGATTGCATCCTCGCTATCCATCACGACCACACGGATATCCTCACCCTCGTGATCGAGTCCGTGTACACTCTGTGCGTTCGAAGCATCCACTTCACCATAAAAGAGCGAAATGCGATCGACTGATATACCTGGACTTACCATAAATTCACAGATAGGTTCGATATGCGCCCTATCTTACAGTTAGCCTCCTCATCGCCTCTCTCCTTGCCACTGACTCATCACTCTCATCATCTGGCGTGAACCCTCCCACTGTTTCAAGTATCCATGGGCGTTCCTCTTTACCCAGGGCGCCGATGCGGAACTGCTCTACAAGCACCACTTGACCCAAGCGGGGATCATAGAGCAGCACTGAGACTGCTCTGAAATGCTGTAAATTGTTTCAACTCAAGATTCAAAGTTCATCATGTACTGTAGATCTGATAAAAAAGTCTATTAAAAACCATTCCTATCGATAATAGGTAATCTATTCCTTGAATTCAACAGAGGTTTGTTGCCGCGCATTAACTTGAAGCATAAAAATGTCTGGACGCGAGTAATGCCCTGCCACATCAAGTGTCCTTCTTGCTAAAGCGACCTTATCCAGGTCGATATCGCAATACAGAATACCTGATTCCTCATGCATAGGACCTGCAACGATTCCACCTCCTGGTGCAATCACAACAGAGTCGCCTGGATTCACCCACTCATTTTCGTCTGGGTATAGCCTTGATTTTTCCGGAAAGTCATCTGGAATATGGCTACCCTTCAGGAGATTTCCACACCCTACCACCCAGCAGCAGCCTTCGCGAGCTATGTGTTGTAAACTGCCAATCCAACCGTCACCACTGTCATAGGTCGGTGCGATATAGACCTCTACGCCCTGAGAATAAAGCGCATACCTTGCCAATGGCATATAGTTTTCCCAACACAGCAGAGTACCTACACGACCAGCTGGAGTTTCAATAACCTTCAGTCCTGATGCATCACCAAATCCCCACACCATTCGCTCAGGATTGGTTGGCATTAGCTTGCGATGCTTGTTCAACAAACTTCCATCTGCCCCAATCATGAGGACGGAATTGTAAAGTGTTGACTGGCTCAGCTTACTGTCTCTCTCTTCTATGCCGCAGACAACAGTGACCTTATGTTCTCGAGCCGCTTCATACAGAGGTTTCATGTCATCAGATTCCATATTCACGGCACTTTTCAGTAAATGCTCATACAGTTGCTCAGACAGCCCCCAATCACCACCTGGGCTTAAACGCCAAATCCAGGTGGGATAACCCGGTATGAATGTCTCAGTAAACACAACCAGCTCTGCCCCATTGCATGCTGCCTCTTTAACCAATTCAACCGCAGATTCGATAGTCTTATGCTTATCCATAAAAACCGGTGGCTTTTGCACGATTGCATATTGAGTCATTTTTCTTTTCCAGATTTAGTGATTGTATGATTCGGATGACAATTAATTTGTACCAACGGCTACCAACATTTCGCAGGGTCCTTCGAACTGACTATTGGACTCAAACTGTCCCAGGGCATCCTCAATTTCATTCCATGCTTCATCCTGCTCAGTATCGGATAACCCAGACAGCATTTGATGAAGGGCACCAAAGGATTCCTGCTCAAACTGCAAACACTCTGCTGCTGATGAGAGACGAACTGGCGCATTAATCCTTTCAATCTCTATGTTTCTAAATCCAGCTTTTACAAATGTGGATTTAAGCTTATCTTCGCTTCCAAGACTGAAAGGCCCGGGCTGTCCAGATAGTGGTGCTGGCAGGTTAGCACGTCGTCGTATAATGGATACCGGGATCGAAAAGAATGAATTTCTTTCCGCAGTTGAATAGACCATTGCAGCAACCTTTCCATCAGGTCTGAGATGCTGCTTCATACCTTTCAGTGCCTTTTGCTGATCTGGAAAGTAGATAAGACCAACCCGAGAAATAACTGCGTCAAATGGAGTTTCATCAAGTTCACTAAGCATTTCTCCATCTATTACATGCGTACTAATGTTATTGAGTCCAGCCAGATTGGCAGCTATATCAGCATATTCCAGGATGTTTTGAGAAATGTCTGTTGCCAACACATGTCCTGTGTCACCCACTCGTTTAGCTGTCGATACAGTCTGTTCTCCGGCACCCGCTGCCACATCAAGTACTCGGCTACCTTCACTGATATCACACATATCAAGCATGGTTTCCGTTGCCGGCCCAAGCCATCTTGATAGCAACGGACCCCAGCGGTGCCATGCGGCGGCAGCTGTATTCCACTGTTGTAGTGTAGTTTGCTTATACTTGATGGTATCGAATTTTGATTGACTGATAGTCATGCTCTCACTCCGTTTTTGTGATGTATATGTGTAGTTAGAAGCTTAGGTTGTTTACTTTTGCTTACAATTGGCAATAAAAGGAAACATAATGTGCAAAAATGCACATAGGGTTAAAATCAATGAATTGGGATGACTTAAAGCTATTCTTGGTTGTTGCCCGTATGGGGTCTATCAGTGGCAGTGCCAAGCAACTGGGTGTGCAACATTCCACTGTTTCGAGACGAATAAGGCAGCTCGAAGAGCAACTGGGCGCACGTTTAATTGAACGCAAGAAGAGTGGATACGAACTGACACCAGCAGGAGAAAACGTAAAACAAGCGGCTATCCAGATGGAAAATGTTGCGCTTGTTCTCGATGAAGCAGTCCTCGGGAAGGATACTGATCTTGTGGGTCCGCTGCAGGTCACTGCCATTAACAATATGGCATCCTCAATTCTAATGCCTATGTTTGCCAGCTACAGTAAATTGTATCCACAAGTAGAGCTGAGGATAATAGTCTCCAACAGCGATGCCAGCCTGTCTCAAAGAGAAGCCGATGTCGCCATCCGCCTTACCAACACACCATCCGAAACACTCATCGGAAAACGAATCGTTACCGTAGCATCGACAATCTATGGCAGTCGTTCATATATTAAAAAAATTAGAAAAGATAACAGGGATCCAACATGGATTGGTGTGGAATGCTGTAACTTTCATAAAGCCTGGACAAAACAAATCTGCGGAAACCAATCGCATAACTTTTATAGTGATGACACCCTGCTCACGCTTGCTGCAATAAGAGAGGGTTTGGGGGTTTCCTTCTTACCATGTTTCATGGGGGATCCAGATCCTTTACTGGTACGTTATTGTGATCCTGATACTGCACATAATTTAGGTCTCTGGATATTGCTGCACCCTGATTTGAAGCGCACAGCACGAGTAGTGGCGTTTCGTGATCACATGATCCATTCAATCCTTAAAGAGAGAGATTTGTTTGAGGGTATAAATTTGACCCGCAAATGAACGCTACGACTCATCTAACAAGATCTACCAAAAATTAACCGCAATCATCTATTTTCCTTGTTTAGTTCATTTGTGAAAATTAGCAGCGATTGGCGTCCATGTGCGGCGTTGTTTCTTTAAGCATGTGCCCTTGACGCTAACCTACCTGGTAGTGATACATAATCATTCCAGACAGTAGTGAGCACATACCGGAATGACATGCACTACAGTTTCTCGGCATACACTGGTGCATCTCGTCACAGTTCAATGCACTGTACAAACCATACAGGGATCAAATGACCTGACAATGTGCTGCACTGATACCGGCTCTGTCTCCCCTTCCCTCATTGGTGCACCTTGCAATGCAAGTTCCAATGCATCGGGTTGATCCAGGCTATCTCTAGGTGAAAAGTTCCAGGTCGTTGGTGCAATAATTTGATAGTTAAGAATACGGCCCCGTTTGATCTTTATCCAGTGTCCCAGGCTTCCCCTGGCAGCCTCTACCAGCCCATATCCCATTGTCTCCGTTGGCATGGCTTTATGATTACAAAAGGGCTGCTTGTATCCCAAACGGTGACTCTCTCGGTACTGCCGGTATCTCCTGGTTTTACATCTGGTTCGGTGTCTGATAACCAGTTGCTCAATAGCTGAACCTCAGACGTAATCAGGTATCGATATATACTAATCGCCCATAAGTATTCCGACACTCATCCGTCGTGTGTGGACGTGATTTGACATAACAGCATAGCCGACGAGGTCGATAGCAATGCTTCCAGCAAGCTCAATCAGTCTCGTTTGAATCCATTCACGTCGTGCTCAAAGCATTTATTGCTAAATTTATCTTTACCACATAGAAAGGCATACCTGACATACTGTGAGATGCAGTGATAATAGGGTGTAGCTTCAAGAGAGATTAGCGTTTTCCATGGCTTAAGCATAATATCACTCCTTGATATCTGATGAGCTTTGCTGATGTTCAGGCCAAGGTTGCCAGATAGTTCGTTTTGATGCAGAATTTGGATGGGTGTCTCGACTAGATGACCCTCCTTTTTTAGGCTGGTTAGTATCGTAACTTCATCATTTCAAAAATTGGGCGGGGTGCTCCATTAAGTATTTTCCTGCCTGTGCTTCCTGGCTGGTTTCTTAGGTAGATTGGCTCAGACTAGCCACAATTCCACTTATAATAATTATTCTTGGAGAGATAAATGATAAAAAATATCAAAAAATATTCAACTACAAATACTTTAGTTATTCTTGGATTAATTTTGGGTATTGTGTTTGGAAGCGTTTTACCTGAACTAGCACTGCAACAGCAGGTTATAGGACAGATGTTTATAAACTTTTTAAAAATGCTTGTTGTACCTTTAGTATTTTCAAGTATTTATGTAGCTATTCTGGGCTTGGGTAGCTTAGAAGATCTCAAAATAATTGGTCTTAGAACTATTGGTCTTTATCTTTTGACAACGGCACTTGCGGTTGTTTTAGCCATAATAGTAATGAATCTATTTCCAATTGGAGAGGCAAGAGCTTTGGTGGGTTTAGAGTTTGCAAAAGCTTCTGACGTTGCTGAATTTTCACTCTCTACTATGATTTTAAGCTTTATTCCAACAAATATTTTCGCATCTCTCTCTTCTGGTGCTATGATGCAGGTCATTGTATTTGTAGTCTTATTTGGCATAGCGTCTCTGCACATGGAGGAGCATATGCAAACAACAATGCTGGATTTTTTTAATTCTGTAACAAACGCAATGCTTACAATGGCAGAGTGGATTATAAAACTTACTCCAATAGGTGTATTCAGCCTTATATCCTATGTCGTAGCAGAGCAGGGGGTGTCTGTTATTTTAGGACTATGGAAATATATCTTAATGGTATTGGGTGTTATTCTAATTCACGCAATAGTAACCCTTCCTACAATTTTAGCTATTTTTGGTCGTGTAAATCCATTTAGATATTTAAGTAGTATTCGAGAAGCACCGATAATGGCCTTTTCAACCGCTTCAAGTGCAGCAACCTTACCAGTATCTATGAGAGTTGTTGAGGAAGTTGGTGGTGTTGATAAGAAAAATGCTTCTTTTGTTTTACCTTTAGGTGCCACAGTATCAATGGATGGAACAGCAGCTTATTTAACTATTGCAATACTCTACATCTCTCACCTAGCCGGAGTTAATTTAGGCTTTATAGAGCAGATTCTTTTAGGTATTACTATCGTTTCTCTTAGTGTAGGGGTTGCAGCGTTGCCTAGTGCATCTCTCGTTATGATGGTGGTGATATTAAATCAGATTGGTCTTCCTGTTGAGTATATTTCCGTTATTGTAGCTGTCGATAGAATTTTAGATATGGCCAGAACATCTCTTAACATTACATCAGATTTAGTTGTTGTAAAAATAGTAGACCAGATGCAAAAACGAAAAACAACGACTAAGACTATGCAAAAGGCTACCTGATTACGTCTTAGGTTTAGCTATTGAGCTACTGGTTATCAGACACTGAACCAGATGTAAAACCAGGAGATACCGGTGTTGGCAATCCCACGCAGAGTGAGGATATTACCACCCAACGTGAATCAAGCACCTCTTCAATGTCCCATCCTGGCGAGAGCGAGAAGCGCAGCAAAAACCGATCAGTGGGCTCAAGCTCGAATATCTTATCCAAGAACGCGCCCTCGGATAAGATATTCGAGTTTGAGCCCACTGCTGGCCATCTTGTTCCCAAGCCCGCTCCAATTCCCTAAGGTAATACGAGGACACTCACCATTTAATCGTTGTTGCGAAAGCACTGTCATTTGAAATAACCATCTGATTTTGAATGGTTTTAGACTATCCCAAACGATGACTGTCCCGGTACTTCTTCAGGTGCGACAACGGATTGGGAGAGCTTATAATCCCATCGGCAACTATTGGTGCAAGAGCCCTGATTGGATTATGCGTTTCACTTTAACCAATAGATTTCGGGTTTTCCTGCACCGCAGATATCGAGACGCCAAGGTATGGCTGAAGTCACAAAAATACTCACCCCGGCAGCATTCCCATTCCTCTCATAGTTCATAACGAATCCAATTTTTTACCGCATTCCTTAGCTTGAATCGGAACCGTTATCTGAAATATTCCCAACGCAAAGTTTCCCAACAAACAAAGTATCCGCAATAATAACTCACTTCGTATTGTTATCGGCTCCAGCGGCGCAGATGGAGAGGATCCTGCCATACCCCGGAAGGCATAGCATTCCAATCCCGTAGCGACCTGCGGTAGAGATATATCCAAGCTCGCCCCCAGGGGGTAGAGATATGCGCTCGCGTATAGTCGATAGGGTATCCTTCCAACTGGTCGAGATCGGCCATAATACGGGTATTCACTGCGTAAACTTCGCCTTGAATCGCAGTGCGTCCACCCTTGGTTACCCCTGGATAGGCACCTAAATCGAACATTTTGTAGATTGGCGCCGTGGTATAAAAACCCAGAAACCCCGCTCCTTCAAGCAAATAGTGGTTTACCTGATCTTTACGCAATGTGCCATAAACGAACACTCGGATCCGCATTACCTTGCTCCTACCTCGCTTGCTTATATCAAAGTTGGATTTTATCTTAGCAATCGAAACCGGTAACGATCAGAGCGATTCTGATCTACTACAGAGGAAGCGATGCGAATTCCAGGAATAAACACCTATCATTTCTAACCAACCGACGACGGGACCGGATAGTGAAAAAACCTTGCCTGAGTTGATATTTTTCTAGCCGTTTCACAAACATTTCATGCACGCCTTTATGAGGCTTTAGATGTGAATAACGAACCTTTTCCAGAAGCGCCTCCTCAAAGGCCAGATGAGAAATGGTGTAATCAGCAAGCACACTCAATACCTGCCCCACTTGATTTCGATTATTTATCCGGATTGCCAGATTTAGTTGGTTGATGTAGTCAACGATCTTTTTATGTTGTACGTCTATAATTTCGATTCCCGTATCCAGGTCGTCTGTCCATTCAACCTAAAAAGATCAGTTGGGCAGCGTGAAGAGTGCGCTTGTGGTGGTGCAGGACAAGGGTCGCTCCTGCACATCCATGTGCCGCCACAAGCGTGCCCTTCACGTTGTCGCGTGATTCATCCAGTAGGCGACCATCGCCATCGAAGCTATTTTCTTCAAAATCAGATACCTGTTATTAGAATGGAGCGGTCAACTGATTTTTTTAGGTTGAAATAAAAAAATCATTATTAGTTATTAAGCATCGAAAAAATAATTATATTGTACGTATAAAAAGCAACAACACCGTCAGGGATGTAAGGATTATGACCAATTACTTCGAAAGCCAATTCAAGGGATTGTTGTGTTCTACATGCTGGCCTTTCAGAATCTCGGTTATCAGACAAGCCCCCTGGGCTTTTCGGCCAACCGCATGTTACTAACGTGATACTTCTCCCCCTAAATCAAAGATTATAGGGTGAGCTTCGGACTTCTTAGGCTGCTACTTCTGAATACTCAGAAGATTGACGCTTGCCTCCATCCGCAGAGACCGTGTACCCATCCAGCGGCATTGATATCACGCTCATGTACCGCACCGCACGAACATTGCCATTGCCTGATATCCAAAGGCATCGTGCCTTGTTTTTGACCACAGCAAGAACATATCTTGGAACTGGGATACCATCGGTCAATCTTGAGCAAATATTTCGTGATCTGTGCGGAAAGTGGGAAATTGATTTATTAGCGTTTGGTGGCGAGGATGATCATGTGCATTTGATGCTGGAGTTACACCCCAATATCATGCCAAGTAAATTAGTCAACAACCTGAAAACCGTTTCCAGTCGGTTGATCAGAAAGCAATATTCCACACACCTGAAAAAGTTTTACTGGAAACCTGTGTTGTGGTCTCGTTCAGCAGGTGGAGCACCGCTAGAGACTTTACGTGATTATATTCAGAATCAGGAACGCCCAAAAGATTAGCCAACTTCGTTGGCTTTGCTATCCATCTCCATCCAAACAAGTTATGGATGGAGAATTCCGCAAGGTTTGTTAACCAAATCTTTCGATCCGCTTTCAGACTCTTCGATGCTATGGCTTTTATAAACCGGTATGTATAGTAGATCAACGGGCCATGCCGCCGGCCGGAGCTGAGGGGGTTTCGATTCCTGGCCGCAGATGGATGCGCACCAGCTCTCCGGCAACAGTCACTCCGTCAGTAGCAAGAGCACTGATATGGCGTGCCTGCAGGTATTCGACACTCAAGTTGCCCTGATCCTGCCAGTGCAGTGTGGCGCCATAGGCTGAGGCGTTGCGTGTGGCGCCGTCCAGGCGGATCATGGTCTTTGTGGTGTCATTGGCCGAGGCGCCTTGGGGCACCACGTAAACTTCGTAAACGTAGCTGGTGGTGGCCCCAGCGTTGATCTCCACCAACACGGCATCAAGACGGCCGTCGGGCGAGGCGACGCGCTGAACCTCATCGCGAGCTACGAAGGATGAGCGATCACAGGCGGCCAGGGAGGCCAGCACAATGGCGGTCACTACGATCCAGACGACCAGGTAGGTGTCGCGTCGGCCGCTGCGCCCTGACCCTGATGGAACGCTCAATCGGGCCATACCCGCCACAGGCCACTGTTGTAGTAGTCATAACCCGCCTTGATCTGTGCCTGGTCCTGAGGATCGTCACCGTAGGGCCCGCCATTGGGATAAAGGGGGTTACCCCAGGTTGAGTCGTTGGTGCCGGCCAATATCTGCGCACTGCCCGCTGCGCGTAGTGCGATATTTTCGGGGATACCCATAGCTGCGGCCATTAAACCATAGTGGTAATTGCCGAAATCTTGGTACTGAGCGCCCTGTTGTTTGAAGTCCCAGGGGCCTTTGTTCTCGACTTGACCTTTGAACCATAGATAGTCTGGAGGAAAGCCATGATGTTGGGACAACCGGATATTGTCGTCCATGGACACACTGGACGGCATCACCGGAACGTTCAACAGGCCGGCAGCCTCTGCCTCGTTTCGTGACAGGACGTGGCCCATGGCGTCGGCGGTGGTCTGTGCAACACCGGCATTGCCGCCTGTGGGGTCGGTCAGGGTACTGGTGGCGTTTTGCATATCCGCCAAGGCTGGCATGGCGGCCTCAAACACGGACTGACGCGTAGTGAGGTCGGTGCCTTGTGCGGCGCTGAGGATGGCTTGCAGCGGCGCGGCATCAAAAGTGGTGATGGGCGTAACCATACTCGAGCCCATGCTGGTGTAGGTGGTAGTAGTTGCGCCTGCAGCAGCTTGCATTATGTCGTCGAGCTTGCCGGTCTGCTTGAGACCGGCGACCGCGCTGGAGAATTCACTAGGGGCATTGCCCATGCTACCCAGGACGGTAGCTATGCCCCGCGCCGCGTCGTTTCCGTCGCGGCTGGACAACGAGAAAAACCCATTTTGAACCTGCTCCGAACCATCGGCCTGGGACTGCATGGCCTGAATAAAGTCGCGCTTTTGCCCCGGGGAGGACTGCGCAGCCACGGCCCTGGCCATATCATCAACACCAAAGGCTTGCGCGATTCGGGCGCTTTGCTCACCATCCAACGATCGGGCCAGCATGTTCAGCAGTTCGTTCCGTTCGTCGCTTGACAGCGAACCTATGAGGCCTGTGGTTTCATTGGCCCAGTGATGCAGCTCATCATTGCTCATGCGGCTGATGACCTCGTTGCGTTCCGAGGGTTTTAGGTCGGAGAGCTGCTTGGTAATGTCCTGGAGTTCATCGTGGGTGACATCCCAATCTTGCCAGTTTTGGGTCAAATCCTTGCGGATCTGGGTGACGGCAGTTTCGACACTCATGATACTTCTCCTTGTGGTCTCACTATGCAGCAGAGCGAAGAGTAAACCAAGAACGCGAAGAGTAAACCCAGAACTCTGGTTTCTTCAATAGACAGAACGGACCTCCGTTCAGGTTTATAGAAATTCCGAAATTGGTGGACTGGAGACATGTCATTTTTGAGATACCGATCAAAGAGCAGTCAATTCCGCCTATACCCTTAAGCAGCCTTGTAAGGATCCTGGGTAAGTAGCAAAGTGCCCCTGCTAGGCAGCCGGCGTATGCTGATGAAGTGGAAACAACCACCGAAATACTCACTACTAAAACAGCAAGTGTTTTACATAACGCTTTCTTATGCTTGATTGAATTCATAATTTATATACCTCTGCTGCAACTTGGTAGCTATGATAACTACTAAGTTAATAAATGAACTATGCTAAGTCCTTTCTCCAACATTTTTTCCGAAAGATGATAACAATTTATTCTTCAGCACCGCCTTGAGTTTGGTCTCAACAAACATACCCTTTCTGTATACGCTGGTCTAAACCAGAACAGATCAATGCATCATTTGATGTACAAACGTATTGTTAGTGTAAGCTGTATAAGAATTTATGATTGACTTGCTTGTAACTAACACCAGAACCGTGTGTGTAAGTAAGCAAAAGAAGAGAGATTATTTCATTTAGTTGTAACATACTGCGTTACCTCGCTCTGGCCAAAGAGCTGAATTTATAATGTAAAGACCACAAGAATATGCTGGCTTAAAATAGTGTCTTAACTACTTAAGTAGATATTTCTATTTAATTGCACCACTTGCTTATATCTGCTGAAAATTATACGAATAGATTAATGAAATAATCATGATTAGATCACACTATTATTGTTACACAGTTTACTATACACCGTGGCATTTAGTCACCATTTAAACACTGCTGTTAATGTAGTGGTATTTGAAATAACTATCTGATTTTGAATGTCTTTAAACTATCCCAAACGGTGACTGTCCCGGTACTGTGCGCCACGGATGCATTGAGACAGCGGATGAACCAACTGATGTCCTAGTGTGGTGCTTCATACAAATTGACGATGATAGAAGCCTGCTCAGGCCAGGAGACAAGGCGCAATGCGCAGGGAATGGCTCGCCCTTTTCAAGCATTGC
>JARRQF010000145.1:0-10707 GCA_037382065.1 Candidatus Thiodiazotropha sp.
GGCGCAATGCGCAGGGAATGGCTCGCCCTTTTCAAGCATTGCAACGCAGTATCCTGGCCTGAGCAGGCTTCCCTTCGGGCGAGATGCTAAGCGGTCATCCGCGTTGTTGCGCGCCTTGGAAAGGGAGAAGCCATTCCCGGCAGCACGCGCCTAGCGGCTAACCGCTTAGCGTCACGCTATCATCGTCAATTTGTATGAAGCACCACACTAGCCTGAGCGGGCTTCTATACCATTAAGGGATGAAATGTAGGATGTGGTGAGGTACGAACCGCATCATGGATATTCGTGAGCCATCGCACTATTGATACGGTTCGCACCGCTCACCACATCCTACGCAATCGCGTATTCAAAAAGAGTTACCTATGTTGTTTTGTGCTCTTTTGTTATTTTGTGGCGATTTGTTTCTATTGGGAATGAGGATAACTTGCAGAGAGGCAGCATAATCACTATCTTTGTCTATCACCTGAGAAACACCTGAACTGATGCGCATTCATTTAAAAACATTGGGCTGCCGACTCAACGAGGCGGAACTAGAGACCTGGAGCCGTGAATTTCAAGCTCGGGGTCACTGCATGACCGAGCAAGTCGACGAGGCCGATCTATTGGTCATCAATACCTGCGCCGTGACCAAAGAGGCAGTACGCAAATCACGTAAACTGCTTGGTCGCAGCAGTCGCCAAAACCCCAACGCACGGCTGGTCGTCAGCGGCTGCTATGCCTCTCTTGAACCGGATGCGGCGCAGGAGATTGAGGGAGTGGATCTCATCGTCAATAATCGAGACAAGGAGCGCTTGGTGGAGATTATCGAGCAGAGACTCGACCTAAACCTGATGCCAGAAGCTGCCACTGATGTTGAGACAAGCAGCCTCTTGGAACGAGGCCGTCAACGTGCCTTTATCAAGGTACAGGACGGTTGCCGTTACCGTTGCACCTTCTGCATCGTTACCCTGGCGAGGGGCGAGGAGCGTAGCCGTTCGGCCGGTGAGATCATTACCGAAATCAACTATTTGTGCCAGGAAGGTATTCAGGAAGTGGTATTAACAGGTGTGCATATCGGAGGCTATGGCAGCGATATTGACACCAATTTGGCCAGCTTGGGCCAGCAAATTCTGCAGGAAACCGATATTCCACGTCTGCGCATCGGTTCCATTGAGCCCTGGGATTTAGCGGAAGATTTCTGGCCTCTGTTTGATAATCCCCGCTTCATGCCCCATCTTCACCTCCCCCTACAAAGTGGTTCTGATAGCGTATTACGTCGCATGGCCCGACGTTGCCATAGCGACGAATATCGCCAACTCATTGCTCAAGCAAGAGCGCAGATCAGCAACTTCAACGTGACCACCGACATCATTGTCGGCTTTCCTGGAGAGAGTGACGAGGAGTGGCAACAGACCCTCGATTTTGTTGAGGAGATTGGCTTCGGTCACCTACATATCTTTGCCTACTCGCCCCGTCAGGGAACCAAGGCAGCTACCCTACCCGATCCGCTCAGCCGAGAGATCAAACGGCAGCGTAGCGAAAGCCTGCACCAGCTTGGCCTACAGATGAAGCGGCAAATGCTGGAAAGACAGATTGGCAAATGCCTGCCTGTGTTGGTGGAGGGATCAAAGGAGCGGGGCTGGAGTGGCTATACACCCAACTATCTGCGCGTGGTGATATCCGCCCCGCCAGAAGCTGACTTGGCTAACCAGATTATTCCCTGCAGCCTGGATAAATTGACCGAAGAGAGGAATGCCCTGCAAGCAACGATTGCGTCTTTTTAGGTTTAATGCCAGTCGTGGATCTCGGCCACACCTTCAAAAGTCACGACATATTGTGAGCAGCTGATGAACTCAACCGTCGCACTTGTGCCATTTATCTCGTTAACCTGGATGCGCCCGGCACTCGGATATCCACCAGAGCACTCAAAAGTAACTGGCACGTGAGTGCTGACCGAGACATAACCATAATCAGGGTCATAGACCCAAACCGAAACGCTATAGCCTGAAATTGCATTCCCAGATATACCGTACACATCTACCCGATAGTTGCGGTTGTCATAGCCCCGGTAGTCAGAAGAGTAATCACAATGGATATCTGTACCCTCTGCATCGTACCCATAACAGGATACTGTCATAGTAACAGTGTCGTTGTAATTGGCTAAAGGGCTATCAACAGATATATTGAAGTCTACATAACGAAAATAGAGGTGGTATCCATCCTCTCTAACATAGGTCTGAGAGTAGCTAGCCTCAACAACACCATTATATGTAATGGCGTGATTATTAGTTCCAGTACCAGGGTTTTTGCGGCATTGGTCGAAAACAATGCGCCAATCTTCAGCATTATCAGAATCGGGGTAATCGACAACAACCGATCCGCTGTCACAGTTCGAACTAGAGCGATCTTCTGTTCTCGCTGCAGAGTTGCTGCGCGCCGCCTGCTGATTACTGCCGTCTTGCACGACATCAATAATTAACACGGCTAGTTCGTCTATGAGCTGATCACGGCTGAGCGGAGATAGTGTCCGCTGGCTAATCACGGGTAAATCTGCAGTACTGGCGGCCTGCTTGATACCAGATGCCGCAGCGACCGCTATCTCATCGATATTTTGAGTAGTCAGGATGGCTTGTTTTGTTTCCCCGTTATAGTCCAGTGAAGAGGATGTGTTACCGCCGTCATCATTGGTGCCATCGCTATCGTCGCTATCATCGCTTCCACCACATGCTTGTAGAAGAAAAGCAGCAAGAAATATGAGTGACCACCTATTCAAATTCAATACCATATCTATGCATCCAGTAAACAAACCTGAAACAGGTTAAAATCTAAATATCGTTCAAATAAAGATAAATCGTAACACATCTAAGTCTCCTGTTTAATCTAAAAAGATATATTTTTACCCAATCATTACAGATATTAATTGGAGCTGAAACTTATTAGCGTGCGGAAAAGAGTGGCATACGAAACGTTTTATTGATTAGGTTCCATCAAAGCCCTTCCAACCTAGCATCTCTCTGCTTGGCATCCAGCTCGTTGGCAATAAAAGAGACCGAGACCCCCGGTTTGCGCATCCACGCCAGTTCCACGCGCCAAGCCTCACCCGGGAGTTGCCAAACATACTTCATTTCACCCTCCCCTCTACGGATTGAGCTGATCTTCCCGGACAAATTTCGCACATAATCGGGAAAGTGACTTCGATCCTGAGGCTTGCCATACTTTTCCAGTAAACGGCGCTGCAGATCTTTAAAGGTCACCTGACTGGTCGGCTCATAAGTGTGTAACACCTTATAGATGCTCCCCTGATAGGCCATCACATAGATCTGCTCCCGTCCCCTGGCATAGATCACTCCGTGCCGCTCACCATTAGCCGCTGATTGAGCATTCGGGGGGTAGTGGCGTATCAGCAGGGATAGACTGCCACCCAAGCAGTAGCGATCAAACACTGTTTTGATACAGCCATCTGTGACCCGGGAAGCAGACGACAGACCAGGGAATAACAGCAAGAGGATAAGCAACTGCCTTATTGTCATGAGACTTGGCTCCCTTTCCGATTAACCTTAGGAAGTTTGATCAAGCTGCCTATAAAAAACACAGATTAAAAATCAAACTCAGCCCATATCGGACAATGATCCGATGGTTTTTCCATGGCCCGGATATCGTAGGCAATACCGACGTCGGTACAACATTCAATCAGCGGCTTGGTAGCCATCAGCAGATCGATACGCAAACCTCGTCGTGGCTCCCGTTCAAACCCACGGCTACGGTAATCAAACCAACTAAAAAGATTGTCCACTTCGGGCTTGAGAACTCGAAAGCTGTCTTGTAAGCCCCACTTCTGGAGCGCTTGTAACCATTCGCGTTCCTCTGGTAAAAAGCTGCATTTACCGTTCTTTAACCAACGCTTGGCGTTGTCAGAGCCAATGCCGATATCCAGATCCAGTGCTGCAACATTCATGTCTCCCATCACCAGCAATGGCTCACTGGGAGCGTACTCAGTTTGCAGGTAATTGAGAAGATCCGCATAGAATTTTCGCTTGGCCGGAAACTTCACCTCATGACTGCGACTATCTCCCTGGGGAAAATAGCCATTGATCACCGTAAATTTATTGCCTTTAGGCGAAACATAATGACCGACAATCAGTCGACGCTGAGCCTCTTCACCATCAGAAGGAAACCCCTTCGCCACCTTGACCGCTTCTGACTTAGAAAGCAGAGCAACGCCATAGTGACTCTTTTGCCCATGGAATACCGCTTTGTAGTTAAGCTCCTCAATCATTCCAACAGGAAAGTCCGCATCTTGTACCTTCGATTCCTGAATGCCGATGATATCTGGGTCGTAAGAGGCCTTTAGCTGATGAAGCTGGTGTTCCCGGGCTCGGATGCCGTTGGTATTAAAAGAGACGATCTTCACTCAGTTTTTTCCTCCAGGACTTCTGAACTCTCTTTTTCACCCATCTCAAATCCGTGTTGATAGGCCTTTCCCCAGGGCAGAAAGCGATTCTCTCCAACAGGCGATTCCATCTGCGGGTCAATCACTTCGCTAACTTCCTTATCATAGCCAAGGCGTTTCATGCTGCTCACCATTCCGTCCGCATATCCTCGGTTATACCAGAGTTGCAGCTCACTATCGGTCTCATCCAGAGCCGCCGTCTCCTCATACAGGTTGCGCGCCGTCTGTAGCAACTTCGGAAGCACATTTTCAGTTATCTGGTTCATCGTTTACCAACTTGGCTATTTCAACTTGATAAAGCCTATCATGAGCGGGATAAAGGTTGGAGTATTGTATTTTCTCTTCTATTAACTTTATTCAATTTAGGTTGAAATTAATCGTCACTGTGGGGATTATGACTCAATCATCACGATATAGGCTGAGAATCAGATGTTGATTGCAATTTCCCCCGCCAAAACCCTTGACTATGAAACACCTCCGGTTACCAATACCCATACCAAACCGGTATTTCTGAAACAGTCACAGCAATTGATCAATAACTTGCGTAACTACTCTGCTCTGGACTTGGCGGAGCTAATGAAGCTGAGTATGAAGCTATCGGAACTCAATTTCGACCGTTACCATGACTGGAAGAGGCCGTTTACCCTAAAAAACGCAAAACAGGCTGTACTGGCGATGAAGGGAGATGTATACACGGGTCTGGACGCAAAAACACTGAATGAAGCGGGTTTTGATTTCGCACAAGATCATCTGCGTATTCTGTCTGGCCTCTATGGAGTACTAAAGCCGCTTGACCTCATGCAGCCCTACCGCCTGGAGATGGGCACCAAACTTCCCAATGAGCATGGCAAGGATCTCTATGCTTTCTGGGGTGACACGATCACTCATGCGATCAATAGGGATCTGCAAGCCCAAGGGGATGATATTCTGATTAACCTGGCATCCAATGAGTATTTCAAGTCGATCAATCCAAAGCTTATTGAGGGACGTATCATTACCCCTCAGTTCAAAGAGCATAAGAACGGCAGCTACCGCATAATTGGTATCTACGCCAAGAGGGCTCGTGGATTGATGAGTCGCTACATCATTGACAAGCAATTGAGTAACCCCCAGGAGATCAAACACTTCAGCACAGAGGGATACCGCTATAACAAACAGCTATCAAAGGAGGATCAATGGGTATTCACCCGCGATTGATCGACGCACATAGCCACTTTGATGATGAGCGATTCGATTCTGATCGCCCCCAAGCTCTTGAGAGAGCCCGAGCCGTTGGTATTCAGGAGCAGATTATTCCTGCGATTAAAAAGGTCTGGTGGCCAAGAATCAAACAACTCTGTCTCACCACTCCTGGGCTATACCCAAGCTATGGTCTGCACCCCATGTTTCTTGGTGACCATCAAGAAGAGGACCTCACCGAATTACATCAATGGCTAATCCATGAGGCTCCTGTGGCAATTGGCGAATGTGGCCTCGATTTCGCTATCCAGAACCCCTTACCCGAACAGCAGCAGCTCTTTTTCGAGGCTCAGTTACAGCTTGCCCTGGAGTTTGACCTACCGGTCATCATCCACGCCCGACGATCAGTGGAAGCAGTTATCCACACACTACGCCGCTATCCAGGGATACGTGGCATGCTACACAGCTACTCTGGCAGTGAGCAGCAGGCACGGCAATTGATTGATATGGGGTTTTACCTGAGTTTCGGTGGTCCTATCACCTATATGCGGGCCAAACGCTTACAGCGCATGGTCGAGAACCTGCCGCTGGAATCGCTGTTGCTGGAGACGGATTCCCCCGACCAGCCAGGTTGCGACCACCCAAACAGTCGCAATGAACCCTCATTTCTCACGGAAGTTCTGAATCAAGTCGCTCGACTACGTAACCAACCAATTGAGCGGGTTGCCAACCAAATTCTCAACAATGCCCACGCCCTATTCCGGCTCTGATTCTCATAGCAGACACACTAAGCATGACTCCAAGCCCAACCCCCGCTATTATGTGCGCAATTTTTCGGGCCACACACTCATACTGGTTAATAATAGGAAGCTCTATCGTGCTATTTCTAGTAACTGGGAAGAGATTTAGGCTAACTATTCACTTGTAGTATGGGGGAGATCACATGTCACAAAAAGGAATACTCGTTACCGGCGGTGCCGGCTATATCGGTAGCCACACGGCACGCCAGCTTGGCTTGGCCGGTGAGCGACTGGTAACCCTCGACAACCTCTGCACCGGTTTCCGTCAAGCTGTACTGTATGGGGAATTAGTCATTGGAAACACAGGGGACCAGGAACTGGTAAGCCGTATCCTCAAAGAGCACAACATCGACACAGTGATGCACTTTGCCGCTCACACCATTGTTCCTGAATCGGTGGAAAATCCGCTTAAATATTATGCCAATAATACCTGTAACACCCGCAACCTATTGCAGTGTTGCAGTGAGGCTGGAGTTAAGAATTTTATCTTCTCTTCCACTGCGGCTGTTTATGGGATCCCAGAAAGCGGCGTTGCCTTCGAGGATGCGCCTACCAAGCCGATCAACGCCTACGGCACCTCCAAACTGATGTCTGAAATGATGCTCCATGACCTGTCTCAGGCTAGTGACATGAACTATATCGCCCTACGCTATTTCAACGTTGCTGGCTGTGACCTGGAGGGCCGCATCGGTCAATCTACCCCCAAAGCGACACTGCTAACCAAAGTGGCCTGTGAAGTGGCGGTAGGTAAGCGCGATGCCGTCTATATCTTTGGCACAGACTACCCGACACCAGACGGCACTGGAGTACGCGACTATATCCATGTAGAGGACCTCGCGGCAGCCCATGTTAAGGCACTGGAGCATCTACGCAATGGTGGCGACTCAGCAATACTGAATTGTGGTTATGGGCATGGTTACTCGGTTCGTGAGTTACTCAAGGCGGTAGAGATGGCACACGGCTCACCCTTGAATATCATAGAGGCAGAGCGCCGTGCCGGTGATCCGCCTGAACTGGTAGCAGGAGCCGAAAAGGTGCGCGAAGTACTAGGCTGGGCACCACAGTACGACGATCTGGCCACCATCGCAAGCTCTGCACTTGCTTGGGAAAAATCACAGTTAACCGCACCTTGGACAAATAATTAATTATGGACTTATTACAGATCTTTATTCTCTCTGCCCTTCAAGGCCTAACCGAATTTCTACCGATATCTAGTTCGGCTCATCTGATACTAGCCCCTATTGTCACCGGATATGCTGACCAGGGATTAGCCTTCGATGTTGCAGTGCATGTAGGCACCCTGGCCGCAGTCATCGGCTATTTTCGGCATCAGGTCTTCAAGATCAGCGGCGATTTTTTTCGCTCCTGGGTCAACCCGGCGGCCCGATCCCAGGATTCCCGACTGGGGTGGATGATTATCATCGCTACCATACCAGTAGGCCTATTCGGACTGCTGATGAAAGCATTGGTGGAAACAGACCTGCGCTCACCCCTGGTAATTGCCATCACCACCATCGGTTTCGGTATCCTGCTATGGATTTCCGACCTTTCTGGTAAACGGCAGAAAGATGAATATTCGATTCACTGGCCTCAGGCCCTGTTTATTGGGCTGTTTCAAGCCATAGCCATCATTCCCGGCACTTCCCGCTCCGGCTCCACGATGACAGCAGGTCTTTTTCTTGGTCTGACCCGTGAAGCTGCCTCACGCTTCTCTTTCCTAATCTCCATTCCAACCATTATATTATCGGGTGGGCTATTAGGCCTGGAGTTGCTCCAAAGCGATGTCCCCGTAGATTGGCTTTCACTCACCCTGGGAACCATTCTGGCGTTTATTACCGCCTATTTTTGTATCCACTTTTTTCTACGCTTTATCGAAAATATTGGTATGTTCCCCTTCGTCATCTACCGCTTTATTCTGGGCGGCCTGATCCTACTGTTCATACTTTGAACCTAGTGTGGTGCTTCATACCAATTGACGATGGTAGCGAGACGCTTAGCGTCTCGCCCGAAGGGAAGCCTGCTCAGGCCAGGATCCTGTGTTGCCATGCTTGAAAAGGGCGAGCCATTCCCTGCGCATGGCGCCTTGACTCCTAGCCTGAGCGGACTTCTATCATCGTCAATTTGAATGAAGCACCACACTAGATGAGGAGATCACTATGATCAGGAGTACAAAAACTTTTCACACGCTTACCCTGCTGCTACTTCTTCTGGCATGCCTCCCTCTTCTAGCCAGCACTGATGCGCCTGAACCATTAAAGAAAGACCCATTGCTACAGCAGCAGAAGCTGGTCGTGATCCAACGCCAGGGATTGATCAATACTCTTAATTACATGGCATCAACCCCCAATCTTTTCCCTAGTAGCACTCCCTCAAAAAAACCGACAATGAAGATGAAGAACGGCGTAAAGCAGCCTTTCGTATCGCGTATGCCGCTTTTTTAGCCGCTTATCGTTACACCCTGGATTTCATCCGAATCACTGAACGAGACCCAGCTTTCCATATCATTCTGAATGAGGAGACCCCTGAGCTTGGACTCCCTCAAAACAGCTATGCTGACGTAAAATATCGCTACCTACATATCACCATCGCTGCACAATTTACCCGCCTTAACCTCACCTACAAAAGTTATGGCGCTGAACCTGGAATGCCACTCAATCCAGGCATTGAGGATGACCAAAACGTTATCTGGCAATATGGCCGGGGGGAAGGCATAAAACAGACCCTGAAAAACGGCGCCCAGATCATTAAAGATTCGACTTTTAAAGCTTTATTCCCTATACAAAAGGATGTTTCAGAGTGGATGGGGGATGTGCAGCTTCTACGACCTGGCCAGGCTTTGATCTCCAAACAGCAAATTGAAGCTCTGCCTCCCCGTCTGCAACCTGGTGATATATTTCTGGAACGCCGGGAGTGGTTTCTCTCAAACATAGGACTACCGGGATATTGGCCTCATGCCGCCCTCTACATCGGCACACTCGATGAACGTAACGCCTATTTCCAAACAGAAGAGATCGCCACTTGGGTGAAATCGCAAGGTGTTTCTGATGGTCTATTTGAGTCATTGTTAAAGCAGCGCTATCCAGAGGCCTATGCACAAAGCTTGAAAGCCCCGGAGCCTGGACACCTCTCCCGCCTCATTGAGGCGGTCAGCGAAGGGGTACTATTTACCAGTCTGGAACACTCAGCAGCTGCTGATGCCCTGGCTGTACTACGCCCTAAACTATCCCGACTCGAAAAAGCCAAGGCCATATTGCAAGCCTTCCGCTACATCGGCAGGCCCTATGATTTTAATTTTGACTTTCGCACAGACCGCGAGCTAGTCTGTACAGAATTGGTCTATAAGGCCTATGAGCCAAACACAAATAAAGTTGGCATCTCTCTACCAGTTGCCGAGATTTTGGGACGTTTGGCAACACCGGCAAACCTGATAGCAAAACAGTTCGACCAAAACTATGAAACATCAGCCCAGCAGCTCGACCTGGTGCTGTTTCTCGATGGACAAGAGCAGGAGGGAGTAGCAAGGGAATCTGACCTGAAGAGCTTTCGACAGAGTTGGAAGCGTCCCAAATGGCATATCATCACCCAAGGTGGTGCGCTAGATAGGGAGTCCTGGCTACAGTAAGGAATCAACACAAACCCCAAAAGGAAGGGACCTAATATGTTCAAAAAAATCATAAAAATCTCTGTTGCAGCACTTAGCCTGGTTATTGCGGCTTGTGGAGGTGCAGGCAACGATATCAAAGTGAAAAAATTTGCGATCAACGGCTCCTCAACAGAACTCGAAGATGGCCAGGTTACCCTCGACTCCTCAATCAATAGTGGCAAGTTCCAGCTTAATTGGAAAGTCGACGATGATCATGCCACCGGCTATACCGCCACATTCTATGCCAGTATCAATGACGATCTATCAAGTAGTGACATTGAGTTCTACAGTATCTATTGCTCAGAATCTGGAAGATGCGACCACGACGATGACAATGACGAGAATTGTTGGCTTGATAATAACTGGGCGCTCGTCTGTAGGGACGATGATAATGAGGAACAAAAGATCGACGAACTCATCGGCGAAATACCCCAAAATCTCTATATCATTTTAGAGGCCTGCAATAGCATGGAATGCGACACAAAGGCAGTGGCCGTTCGCATTCGCTAACGCCAATTCACAAATTAACCAGGCTGTCATTCTAGTGTGGTGCTTCATACAAATTGACGATGATAGCGTGACGCTAAGCGGTTAGCCGCTAGGCGCGTGCCGCCGGGAATGGCTTCTCCCTTTCCAAGGCGCGCAACAACGCGGAT
>JARRQF010000146.1:0-16122 GCA_037382065.1 Candidatus Thiodiazotropha sp.
ATCCGCGTTGTTGCGCGCCTTGGAAAGGGAGAAGCCATTCCCGGCGGCACGCGCCTAGCGGCTAACCGCTTAGCGTCACGCTATCATCGTCAATTTGTATGAAGCACCACACTAGATTTAACTGTGTCAATAACCAGAAAAATTTTGGGAAATTGCTGATCTCTAAGATGAGTTTTGATTTTCTGAAAAATTAAAGAACTACTGCAGGTCGGCCGACCCTATAGTCACCCAAGCTTTGGATAAGTTATTGGGGTGGCGCTAGGCGATAGCACCTAATTGGATAATGTGCAGGGTGGATTGTGTCGGGAAAGTTCTCATCAGTAGCTCATGAAATATTACAGATATCAGAGGATGCCATGGAGTCTCTCAGGGAGGTTGTCGAGGCTTGTGACCTGGGGATTTGTCTGATTGATGCAGAGAGACATGTGTTGCTTTGGAATCATTGGCTGGCCGAATATTTTGCGAAACCTGATCAGGATGCCCTGCATCAGCCAATAGAGGCACTGATTCCTCAGCTTGCCGGCCCACGTTTTACCCACATTGTGGAAGAGGCTTTACGGCAGCCAAAAGCGGCTCAGAAAGGGCCCTTATCCCCCTCGTCATCTCATTCACGCCATCTGTTTAGTCTCGAAAACGGGCAATTTATACGGGTCAGTGTCAGGCCATTGGTTATGTATCCCAGATATTGCCTGGTTCAGCTGATTGAGCTGGATACTAATGCTAGCGCTCCGTACTCTTTAAGTCGCGTCAGTTTGACAGAGGCGCGTATAAGGGCAATGCTCTCTTCCGTTGAAGACGCCGTTATTCTATTGGATGCTGAAGGTCGTGTAGAGTTTGCAAACCTTGCTGCAGAGAGTATGACTGGCTTTCAAGGTTGGAAGGTTACAGGCCATCTGGTGACCGAAATCTACCAAGTATATGATGAGATGGAGGAGACGAATCGTCTGCTTGATCTCCGGCAGATTATCTCTGATCAAGGGCAGCAGTTGGTGCTAATACATCGGGAGGGGCTGAGCATCCCAATACAGCAGACAATCACCAGGCTTAAGGATAATGACGGCGGGTTGGACGGTGTTGTACTGGTGTTCAGGGACACCAGTCAGTCACGAAAACTGGCAGCCCAATTGAACTGGCAGCAGTGTCATGATCCGGTTACCCGGCTCTACAATCGTGCTGAATTGGACCGCCGCTTATCTCATCTACTGGATGAGATCGGCTATGAGGAGGAGCAGCACTGTCTGCTCTATCTGGATGTGGACCGGTTTATTATTGTTAATGATACCTGTGGTCATGCAGCGGGGGATGAGCTGTTGCGCCAGCTCGCAGCCCTGCTCAAGCGCTCAATCCGTAACAGCGATCTGCTGGCCCGTTTGGGAGGCGATGAATTTGGCATACTGCTTAGCCAATGTTCACTGGAGGCAGCCGAACGTATTGCCCAGACCATTCGTCAGGAGGTGCAGGGGTTCCGTTTTGCCTGGGATGGTAAGACCTTTTCCCAGAGTATCAGCATTGGCATGGTGTCTATCGATAAGCAGAGCGAGGGGGTTAAGCAGATTCTCAGCTGTGCCGATATGGCCTGTTTTACTGCCAAGGAGGAGGGACGCAATAAGGTCCATATCTATCACCCCGTGCAGAGTTCAGCAGCCAAGCGTCATGGTGAGGCCCAGTGGGTAACTCAAATTCGTAGTGCTTTGGAAGAGGACATGTTTACACTATATGTCCAACCTATCTCACCCATTTCAGATCGTGATGGCGCTCATGAGCATGTGGAAGTGCTGATCCGTTTACTCGATAAAGATGGAGGATTGATTCCTCCTGGTGCGTTTATTCCAGCCGCTGAGCGGTTTGGTTTAATGCTTTCGGTGGATCGTTGGGTGATTGATAAAGTAGTGCAATTCATTACTGAGAATAGAGCACTCTGTTTGGCCTCGGGACGGCGGTTTTTTGTCAACCTGTCGGGACATTCCGTTTGCAATGATGAATTTTTGCAGTGGATATTGGAGATGATTCGCAAGCATGTTATCCCGCGAGGCATGCTCTGTTTTGAGGTGACAGAAACAGCTGCCATTTCGAATCTGACTTCTGCTGAGCATTTTATGCACACCCTACAACGTTATGGTTGTGAGTTCGCACTGGATGACTTTGGCAGCGGTCTCTCATCCTTCGGCTATTTGAAACATCTACCGGTAGAGTACCTGAAAATCGATGGTGCATTCGTCAAAGAGATGCTGGATGACGCCATTGATGAGTCTATGGTGGAAGCGATTAATCGCATCGGACATATTATGGAATTAGCGACTATTGCCGAGTTCGTAGAAAATCGGCAGATTCTCGAAAGGTTACGAGAGATGGGTGTGGATTATGCACAAGGCTACGGAGTTTGCAGGCCTTTTCCCATTGGCGAACTTCTTGATCCTAAAAAATCAGTTGACCACACCCTTCTAATAGCAGATTCTTGATTTTGACGAGAATAGCTTCGATGGTTTTGCATAAAGTAGCTTATTAGGTGGCGCCAGGTCCGCTTGGTGATTTTCGATAACGGCGTCCGTGATACCCGAAACTGCTTATTCCAGTCAGAGGGTCACAATCAGTCTTACTGCATCTAAGCGAAGCCGGGCAGCCTGTAGGTGTTGGTGTAGCGACATACCTTGCTCCTGGATCAGTTGAATCTCCTCATTACGTACTGAGGGATTGTGCTTTTTCAGAGCCTGCATGCGTTGAATCTCATGGGTAAAGTCGGTCATCATCCGAGCCACGGCTTGTTTAACGATACCTTCCACTTGCATGTTTGCGATATCTTCTGCACGGTTTATCATCTCCCTGATTTGCCGCCGATAGCTATTGAGAACTGCTTTCAGGTTTTGACTCTCCAATCCTTGGGCATTTTCCAGCAGGGTGTCACAATCAATCAAATGGTCAAGTCGTTTCCCTCTGCTATCAATAAGTATGCGGCTAAGGGTTGGTGGTAAAAAGCGCCCTACCTGAAGCTTGCGTGGTGCTGGGCACTCAACGACGAATAGACACTCACTCAATAGCTGACCCTTTTTTAATTGTGGGTGTTTGCAGGCAAGTGCGGTGCTGTTACCTGTTTGCTGACCGATAATCTGTTCCATGGTGCCATTTACCAGTGGGTGTTCCCAGGTTAGAAATTGTCGTTCTTCATGGGCCAGGGCATCTTTGCGGCTGTAAGTGGCTGTTAATCCATCGACAGGCAGGCCAGGAAGATTACCCGCAATAACTTGTTCTCCGGGGTGAAGGATTAACCCCGCTTCGCCTAACTCCTCAGTATCGATGTTGTAGCTATTGAAAAGCCTGTCCATGTAGCCGGCCAATTCATTGGAGCTGTCTTGCTCTCTTAATTGCTCTACTAGCTGGCTGGCGACAGGTTCGCGGCAGGCACTTAGTTCGAGTAGGTGATCCCGGCCTTGCTGAAGTCGCTGCTGAATCTCTTTGCGGAGTTGGAGGGTCTGTTCGATCAGCGGGGATATATCCGCGCACCCTTGTGCATCCTCCAGAAGCTGCCACAGTTCGCTGGCAAGCTGTTCGCTGACCTCTTGAGCACCAGGAACATGGTGACAGAAGGCATCTAGTCCATCCCGGTACCAATGTAACATGACGGATTGTGCGCCTGGCTCCAGGTAGGGGTGGTGAATGCGTACAGTCTCCTTTTGACCGATTCGGTCAAGACGCCCGATGCGTTGTTCGAGCAGGTCAGGGGCGAGAGGCAGATCGAATAGAACCAGGTGGTGAGCAAATTGAAAATTACGGCCTTCACTGCCGATTTCGGAGCAGATCAATAGTCGAGCGCCCTCAGGATCTGCAAACCAGGCACCTGCCCGGTCTCTCTCGATAATGCTCATACCTTGATGGAAAAGGGCGGCAGAGATGCCGGAGAGATTTCGTACAGCTTGCTGTAGCTCAACAGCTGTCTCCCCATGAGCACAGATCAGCAGAAACTTGGTGTCGGGGTGTTGGCGTAACAGTTCTATCAGCCAAGGTACCCTAGGGTCTTCCTGCCACCAGTTAGGGTGTCCCTGGGTGGTGTAGAGCCGTTCAGGAGTGAGATAGAGTGCAGGGGATTGCGGGTCGGATTGCTGTAGGGCATCGGCATAGCACTCTGGCTGCGGCAGCGCAGTGGCAATCAGTTCACGGGCAGTGAATCCACTGATACGGGCACGGGTGTTGCGAAAGAGTACCCGGCCGGTTCCATGCCGATCAAGCAACATGCTGATTAAGGACTCTCTAGCCTTGTTACTTTCTGTTTCATCACTATCTGGATTGCTGAGGATACTCAATAGTGACGTGCTCTCGCTTTCATCCAGGCTGGCCAGGAGAATGCGGGACGCCTGCTCAGGGAGAGGCTCCTTTCGCAGTAGATGCTCCACAGCTTCGGCAATGGGTTGATAGTGTTGCTCCTCCTCCAGAAAATTTTGCAGGTCAAAATAGCGGTCGGGATCGAGCAGACGAAGTCTCGCGAAATGTCCAGCCTGTCCCAGCTGTTCAGGGGTTGCTGTGAGTAATAGAACACCTGGGGTTCTTAATGCGAGCGCTTCCACCAGGAGATATTCTGCACTGGGATCCTCTTCCGACCAAGTGAGGTGGTGGGCTTCATCTACGATCAGCAAGTCCCACTCGCCATCCAGAGCCTGACTCAGACGTGCCGGATTTTGTTGAAAGAGATTTAGGCTGCAGAGTACAAACTGCTCAGCATGAAAGGGGTTGTCACCCTGGCCTGAGTCCTGGATCGCTTGGCACGTCTCTTCGTCCAGGATGCGGAATTTCAGGTTAAAGCGTCGTAGTAGTTCGACTAGCCATTGATGTACCAGAGGGTCTGGCACCAGGATCAGAACCCGGCTGGCACGCCCAGTCAATAGTTGTTGATGTAGGATCAGGCAGGCCTCAATAGTTTTCCCCAGCCCCACTTCATCAGCAAGCAAGACTCGGGGTGCTGGACGGCTGGCTACCTCATGGGCGATATAGAGCTGATGAGGGATCAGATCGATGCGGGCTCCTCCCAAACCGAGCACTGGTGACTGCTGCTGTTTCCCCTGGTGGAGGAGTGTGTGGTAACGCAGATTAAACCAATGCGGTGGGTCGATCTGTCCTGTTAGGAGGCGTTGCCTGGGTTGATTGATGCGTAGGGTGTCATTTAGTTCCGCCTCTTGCAATTGGGTCTGGCTGCCATTAGGTCCCACACCCAGATAGGTCAAAAGCCCATTTTTTTGGGTTATCTCCTTAACCTGCATCTCCCAGCCCTCGCAGCTTTCAATTTTATCACCCACATCGAAGGCGACACGAGTCAAAGGGGCCCCTTCCAGGGCATAGACCCGGCTCTCATCAACCGCAGGAAAATGGATAGTGATTCGGCGTCCCTCACAAGCGGTGATAATCCCCAGGCCAAGTTCTGATTCACTGTCGCTGATCCAGCGTTGACCGGGGAGAAAGGGCTGCATGGTTTAAATCCTGAAAATGGCAGATGATAATGTCTAAGCGCTGTTCAATCCACTGGCAAGTTGCCATCCTAGCAAAGTTAAGTCTAGTGTGGTGCTTCATACAAATTGACGATTATAGAAGCCTGCTCAGGCCAGGAGACAAGGCGCAACGACGCGGAATAGCCCGCTATTCCAAGGAGTTGCAACGCCGTCATGTGCCGCCACAAGCGTGCTATTCACGCTGTAGCGTGATTCACCCAGTAGGTGACCATGGCTATCGAAGCTGTATGAAGCACCACACTAGCGTAACTCACCCAGTGGGCGGTTCGTTCCATCGAATAATTATTCAGTAATATTAGTTAATTAGTTGCAGAGTGGAGCGGTCAACTGATTTTTTAGGGTAATATGTCCGGCTGGCAAATTGATTGAAGTGAGGAATAGATCGTCGTGGAAAAGATGTTTGAGAAAATTCTCTGGAACAGTCGCCTGGTGGTGCTGGCAGCAGTGATAGCCAGTTTGGTTGCGGCCATAGCCATGTTCTATATGGCATCAGTGGATGCTGTCTACATGATCAGTCATCTCGGTACCTATGCCTCTCCCTCATTGAGTGAGGTGGAGCGAATTGCTCTTCGCTCGTCAACAGTAACCCATGTAGTGGAGATCGTAGATGGCTATCTGTTGGCAACAGTGCTATTGATCTTCTCCTTGGGACTCTACGAACTCTTCATCAGCAAAATTGACCATGCTGCAGAATCGGAAAATGCCTCTAATGTGCTGATGATTACCAGTCTGGATGATCTAAAGAGTCGCCTGGCCAAAGTGGTGATGATGATTCTCGTCGTTCGCTACTTCGAATACGCCCTGGGAATGACATTCTTAACGCCCATGGACCTATTGCAGTTTGCTGGTGGGATCGCCCTGTTGGGATTAGCACTCTACCTTTCTCACTTGGCAGATAGCAAAGGGAGGCATTAAACCTAAAAAATGAGTTGACCTCAGTTGACATTGTGGGAGTCATCTATTGAGCTCTGATGTCAAAGCTGACCAGCAGTTTGATCGTATGGCGAATGCTTATCTGACCAGGCAGGATGTGATATTTTTCAACATTAGTTGATTGATAAATGTCTTTGATGGGCATTTATCAAAACTATACGGTATAATCCACCAAATTTTTTAGGGGAAGGGACTCTAGCTCAACTCCACAGCCCGGCAGGTATGCGCTGCCATTCTGTTAATTGAAGAGGAAAAATCCTGATGAAGAAGATGAAATCCATGTTGTTGGCTGCTGCCAGCGCAACTGTGCTGACTTTTGGTGCATTCACCACAGCTTCTGCTGAAGATCAAACAGCCTTGGCTACAAAAAGTGGCTGTTTAGCATGCCACCAGGTTGAGGTTAAAGTGGTTGGTCCAGCTTACAAAGAAGTAGCCGCAAAATATAAAGATCAGGAAGGTGCCGTAGACATGCTGGCAGCCAAAGTGAAAGCGGGTGGTTCCGGTGTCTGGGGTCCTGTTCCTATGCCGCCTAATGTTAATGTCAGCGATGAAGATATCAAGACACTTGTAACCTGGATTTTGAGCCTCTAGTTTCTTGATGCATCCGCCGTATGTTGAGCGGCAGAAGAAAGCGCCTTGCATCACTGCAGGCGCTTTCTTCTTGGAGAGGATTTTTAGCCATTAACCTAAAAAATCAGTTGACCGCTCCATTCTAAGTAGGCGGTTCCTTATTTTAAAAAATGGCTTCGATGGTTATGGTCATCTTGGGTGATATAACCGATCTTTATGGCATTTGTGCCGTTATTGATGATTTGGGTTTGCTATGCCAAGGTAAATAGTGTCATTCTCGTACGCAGTATGGTTTGATGAGGAATCCGTGTGTCGTTGTGGATTCTAGTGTGGTGCTTCTACAAATTGACGATGATAGAAGCCTGCTCAGGCCAGGAGAGACAAGGCGCAATGCGCAGGGAATGGCTCGCCCTTTTCAAGCATGGCAACGCAGTATCCTGGCCTGAGCAGGCTTCCCTTAGGTTCAATATTGTTTTATAGAGAGAAAAAATGGCCTTTCAACATTTTTATCCACTAGGGTTTGGCATGCTGATCATAAGTCAATTAGCTCTGGCTGGTAGCGCAAGCGAAGTGATGAGTGTTGATGATCCCTATGTTAGAGCTGTTCCCCCCGGACAACCAAATTCCGCATCATTTATGGCGATACACAATAATAGTGAACAGGATCACGTTTTGATTGGTGCGAGTAGTCAAGTAGCAGAGGTTGTCGAATTGCATACACACACCATGGAAGAGGGCATGATGCGCATGCGTAAAGTGGATAAAATCGATCTGCCTGCTGGTGTGACGACCCACCTGAAGCCCGGAGGGTTACATGTCATGTTAATCGGTTTGAAGCAAAAGCTGGTGCCGGATGAACATGTTGGGTTGACTCTGGAATTTGCGGATGGCTCTCATCTTAAGGTAGATGCGCCAGTACGGAAGCTCAGTATGAAAATGAAAATGCCTGACACAACAGCTCATATGCATTAAACCAAACCAAGATTTCACACTCCGTGAGCCAGCACATGACGACTGAGTGTCGTCGTGTGTATGGTCTGGTTAGTATATGTCCCATCCCTCCTTTCAATCCTACTCATCCATGCGCCGCGCATTTGCCTCAGGGCTAGAGCAGTTGCTGCAGCAGCCCGGTTTAGGGGGGTATATACTGGTTCATGCCAATGCCTGCTTCGATGAGGAGCTCTACCAAATAGTGAAAGAGCCCCTGCGGCGTCGGTTTGAACAACATGTTAAGCATTTTCGCACCACCTTGAGTGAAGGGCGTGAGCTGGATGGGGCTGGCGACGATCAGTTGGTATTCTTAAAGCTGATGGCGATTGGATTTGATGGTGTTCGAATGGCCTGCTTTCGCCAGGAGGCAGAGTGGGAGCTTCAATTCAACCATCTGCGTGCGTTTCGTCCTTCACGTATGACCAGCGAGAGAGTAACGGGTATCAGTCGTCCCTTTGACCCCAAGGGATTTCACTTCAATAAGCCATTTTTGCGTGAAGAGGTCTTCTGGAAGGGGGATCTGCATGGTGTAGAGGTGGAACTCCTGTATAACAAATTTCCCTTCGTTCCACTGCATTGTCTGCTCGTTCCCGACAGGGAGAAGCATTTGCCGCAACTGTTGAGCAATCGATACCACAACTATGTATGGGCTTTGACGGAAAAACTGGGGGAGTCACTCCCGCATCTTGGGATTGCTTTTAATAGTTATGGTGCCTATGCGTCGGTCAACCATCTCCATTTTCAGTTATTTGTCAGGCCTCAATCTTTGCCGTTGATGGAAGATCGATGGCGGCATAACGGCGGAGTACATGACTATCCCCTCCGTTGCGAGGTCTATACCTCTGCTGACCAGGCATGGCAACGCATTCAAGAGCTACATAACGATGAAACAAGCTATAACCTTATCTATCGACCGGGAAAGCTCTACTGTATTCCGAGGAGATCGCAAGGGAGTTATTCCCATGCTCCCTGGACAGGGGGCTTTGCCTGGTATGAACTGGCGGGCGGCATGACAACCTACAGCCGATCAGATTTTGATACCTTGGATAGTGTGACAATCGAGCAGGAGTTGTGGAAACTTAATCTCGTGTAGAAGGCTACACTAACCAGTTAACCAGATAGTAGAGGCGCAATCCTTCAGAAGAGCGAGAGGGGCCATTTACTTGGGCGGCATGTAAATGTTCTCCCTGAGATGCCTTTTTAATGGCCTCTTCGGCATTTTCTACCAAGGTAACGCAGTTTTCTGGAAAACGGTCGCGACGTCGACTGGGAGTGTAGATCACACCATAGACGGTTTTAACAATGGACTGGTCGGGGTCTTGTTGCATAAGGTGATTGCCTGAATTTTCCGCAAATGCTTGTCATATTATATATTTCCCCAGTCCTTAGGTTCATTGAACAATTGTTCAGTAATATTTACCATTAGTCACAGATATAATCCTAAAAAAATCAGTTGATCGCTCCATTCTAATAACAGGTTTCTGATTTTGAAAAAATAGCTTCGATGGTTATGGTCACCTACCGGGTGAATCACGCTACAACGTGAATGGCACGCTTGTGGCGGCACATGGCGGCATTGCAACTCCTTGGAATAGAGGGCTATTGGGCGCCGTGCATGGATGCACAGGAGCGACTCTTGCCCTGCACCACCACAAACGTACCCTTCACGTTGCCCAACTGATCTTTTTTAGGATAATAGAGTAGTCAACTGATTTTTTAGGTTCAAGCCTAAGTTGACACTTTAGGCTGTTGGATAGATAAATATACCAAAACGGGCCACTTACTTTGACCTTTATTGGGTAATTCTGCTATAGTTTTCCAGCTTTTTTCGGGGTCTTGCAGTGCTTCGGCTATGCTCTGGCCATACACTACAGCACCTAGGTTTCCAACACATCCAGCATAAATCAGAGCAGGATTGATCATGAATAAATGGCTTGTAACTGCAACTCTTGTCCTCTCATTTGGCGTTAGCTTGGTCCAGGCGGCCGGGAATGCAGAAGAGGGGAAAAAATTATCTACTGTCTGTGCCGCTTGTCATGGTGCTGATGGTAATAGTCCTATTAATCCTGTCTGGCCTAAGCTTGCTGGGCAGCACCCTCAATATATCGAAAAGCAGCTCAAGGATTTCAAGGCAGAAGCCCCCAAACGTAGTGATCCGACAATGACACCAATGGCCTTGCCCCTGTCGGAACAGGATATCGCTGATTTGGCCGCCTATTTTTCTAGCCAGAAGCTCAAAGGTGGTACCGCTGCGGCTGATAAGGTTAAGGCAGGAGAGAGGATCTATCGTGCAGGTAATGCCGAGACAGGAGTCGCAGCTTGTATGGCTTGCCATGGTCCCACAGGGGCAGGTAATCCGCTAGCCAAGTTTCCTGCCTTAGGCGGTCAGCATGCCGCTTATGTAGTAAAAGCACTGACAGATTTTCGTGACGGAAAACGTAGCAACGACACCAATAAAATGATGCAGGGCGTGGTTGAGCGCATGACCAATGAGGAAATTGCTGAGGTGGCACAGTACATCCAGGGTTTAGAGCGCTAAACCGAATGACACCTTTGGGCGATGTAAAAAGGCGGCACAATGTGTCGCCTTTTTTGCTTTTTGACCTAACTGTACGAAAAGCCTCGTTATTCAGGGTGGGGGGATGGATAGCGCAAGTGTCTCTGTTGTTTGCTAACAAGGGCGGGTTAACCCTAAAAAATCAGCTGACCGCTCCATTCTAATAGCAGGTTTCTGATTTTAAAGAAAATAGCTTCGATGGTGATGGTCACCTACTGGGTGAATCACGCTACAACGTGAATGGCACGCTTGTGGCGGCGCATGGCGGCGTTGCAACTCCTTGGAATAGCGGGCTATTCTGCGTCGTTGAGCGCCGTAAGAATCGCCATTCTTTAAGGATGGCGAGGATGTTAATTAAAATTTGAGCTATAGCTCTTAAGTTTTGACATACAAATGCCGTAATATCCATTGGTACCTGAGAATCATAAGAATCGCTCATAAAATGGATATGCAAATCATTCAAAATCAGACTTTGCTGGACGGGACACATCGCTTGCGTCTGCTCAGTTACAATATTCAGGCGGGGGCCGATACGCGCCGCTATAGCGAATATGTAACCCGTGGTTGGAAGCAGATGTTGCCACACAAAGATCAGCTCAATAATCTGAATCACATTGCTCACCTGCTTAAAGACTTTGATGTTGTTGGGTTGCAGGAGGTCGATTCGGGCAGTTTTCGTAGTGGCTTCATCGATCAGACTGCCTATTTGGCAGAACTTGCTGGCTTCCCTTATTGGTACCGACAAGTCAACCGAAAGCTGGGCAAGTTGGCGCAGCACAGTAATGGCGTTTTAAGTCGAGTACAACCCAGCATGATTGCCGAGCATCGACTACCTGGCCTGCCTGGGCGAGGTGCGGTACTGATGGAGTTTCAGACCAATGAGAAGCCTCTCGGTATCTGTATGATGCATCTAGCCCTGGGGAAACGTGCGCGGCTTCGGCAGTTCTCCTATATCAGTGATCTGGTTTCTCACTATTCGCACTTGGTTTTAATGGGTGATTTCAACTGTGGTTGCGGATCCCAAGAATTCCAATATTTGATTGAACGCACGAATCTGCAAGGCAGCGGGTGCGATATGTTGACCTTTCCCAGTTGGCGGCCCAGGCGGAAGTTGGATCATATCCTGGCCTCTCCGAGTCTCACTGTGGCTAAATCTGAAGTCCTCAATTATACGCATTCGGATCATTTGCCAATCAGTCTTGAGATTGAACTGCCTAAAGATGTTGTTTTTCCTGACGCCGCTTGAATGGGAGAGGCGATGAAGCACCACGCTAGCGTTGGTTATGTTATGCCCTTGGGTCTGTATATCTTTAGATCGTTCTATTTAATGTGTCCGCACAATATTACTTATGAGTGATTCAGACTGGAAAAGCCGCTACGAAGAGTTATTACGGGTTCATGAAAATGAGCATGCGGCCAACAGTGAACTTGAAGAGATTCTCACACGTACCATCATTCGTTTGACCATAGCAGCTAGTGGACTGGATATGCGTCTCGAACCCCATCTAAAGTCAGTTAGAAATGCAGTCAGAGGGGATAAGAGTGACAAGTTTAAGGACAATCTTAATGCGCTCTCTGACGGTTTGCTGCATTTCGCTGAAGAGAACCCTGATGCAGCAAGGCAGGATAATAGTAAGGCCTACCTTAGACTCCTATCACCCCTGAAACTCTCAAAAAAAGAACTTAGCGAGGCTGTGGCGTTATTGGGCGAGCTGCGGGATGCTCCTGCCGAGATGCGTGATGACCAGTTCAGTCGTTTGGCTCAGTTGCTGGGGCAGTGTTTCCACGCAACATCAGAAAGAAAAGCCGGTCTGTTTGGGCGTCTTCTTGGTGGTGCTGGCGGAGCTGATGGTGCTGAGGGCGGCACCCCTAAGCCAAATGATATTTTACTGAATCTGCTTGAGCAGGCATCCTGGCCTGGGCACTGGGGCGAGGGTATCAGCGGTTTCAAAGAGCGTCTAGTTGGCAAGGTGTCTGGTGATGCCTGGAGCTCTGTGTTGCAAGACCTGCTTGATCTCTCCGCCAAGTCCTATGGCAAAGTGCAGATGGAGGTTAAAGAAGCAGAAGATTTCCTGGCTGAACTCACTCGCCGCCTCCAGGACCTGGGGGCGCATCTGAAGAGCGCACATGAGGGTCGTGATCAGATTGTTAAATTTGGCAAAAAGATGAGTGATCAGGTGAATAGCCATGTCGGAGATCTTGGTACTAGTGTTGAGCAGGCTACCGATCTGCAACAACTGAAATCCACAGTCAGTGATCGGCTGACACAGATTCAGAACGTGATGGATGATTTTCTGATCGAAGAGAGGCGCTGGCATGAAAAAACAGAGCAGCGTGAAAATGCCTTAAAAGAGCGTCTTGAGCAGATCGAGAGTGAGTCAACTGAGTTGCGCTCACGAATGCTGGAAGCCCATCATCTGGCGCTTCTGGATGCTGTTACTGGTCTGCCTAATCGGCTTGCTTATAACGAACGGGCTGAGCAGGAGCTAGCCCGCTGGAATCGCTTCCAGGAAGTGTTCTGTGTGCTGGTATGGGACATTGATGACTTTAAATCGATCAATGATCGTTTTGGTCATCAGGCTGGGGACAAAGCGCTTAAGATTATTGCCCAAAGTCTCAAATCGCGTCTTCGTGTTACGGATTTCATTGCTCGTTATGGTGGTGAGGAGTTTGTCTGTCTGCTTTGTGGTACCCCTGGTGATGAGGCATTGAGTGTGGCTGAAGAGATGCGTATAAGCGTAGAACGCAACGGTTTTCACTCAGCTGGTAAGCCAGTCAATGTGACCATTTCCTGTGGCATTACGGCTTTCCAAGAGGGGGACACTATTGAAAATGCATTCGTGCGTGCGGATAAGGCGCTCTATGCGGCCAAGAAATCGGGTAAGAATCGTTGTGTGTTGGCCTGACTTCATGAGCCATTGCAGATTTTAGGTTGAACTTCATCGTGTATTAATTCGCGATTAATAATGAGTTGGTACGCCATCCTCACATCCTCAGCGGATAGTATTTCAAATATGTTAATTGACTCTGGCCAGGATCGTGTCCAGCGCCGAACCTTTTTTCCATCCGGTGTGAATGATGCTGTATCAAGAAGATGTTTGGAGTGTTCCAAGCTATTCGGGCCTAGCCAATTTATTAGAGGGAACTGCAAATGCTTGGGATCATTCTCGATAAGTGCAAAATCGATAACCGTCACCAATTCAGGGTAACGTGCAGCCAACATTCGAAACATATGCTGGATCAAGCTAATGGCAAAGATTTTTATCTGCATGCGGCGTTGGTGGCGAGGTAGGCGCTGTATTAATTTATAGGCATGTAGTACGGCATGAAGGTCGTGGGCGAGAAAACGTTTCAGAAAGTAATGATCCATAACTGCTTCACTCTCTAAATCGAGATAGGAAGTATTAACTCCTTCCCGTTGAAAGATCTGCTCGGCAAGAATGACAGGATCGCTGGCATAGAATAAAACATGGCATTTCAATTCCCGTAGCAGGGCTTCTGTGGCCAGTAAAGCATGGGTCTCTTTCAAAATGAGTAAAGCGTGCTGAGATGTGTCGTCCTCTATTGGCTGTAGATCGTGGGTAGTTTTCAGCAGGTACCTTTCAGCATAAATCCGATAGACCCGGTTTAGGGGGTGGTCTGTCGCCAATTTCTTGTGATAAGGAGTGGCCAATCGGTCACCCAGATTGGAGAAGGTGAGTTTAGGTTCAAACTTCGCGAGTGGATAGTTGATATAGTGATTATTGGGTAGCGCTTGTGATAAAAGCTGAGCCAAATGATTGATGCCAGTGCCATTAATGCCCAGTAACAAATGAATGTCTCCGCCATTTCCCATATAGCCTGCGTGTGGTAAAAATTGGTAGTTGATGCGTGTATTCCAAATCAACTGACTGATAGATAAGCGATTGTTCTGTCTAAGGGGCTTTTTCATCAGGGATCTCTATGGTTAGCGCATCGTCCCTGAAGACTTGAGAAAGAAAAGTATTTACCCTCTGAGTATTGTTGGATATGCGTCATGAGTGATGTGAGGTTGATCTCGCTTTACTGATTACCCTTTGATATCCGGCTATTAGTTTACAATCTTGTGATTTGATTCATACCAACTGATCTTTGTTAGGCCAACCGCCATTTTTCAGTCTCATTTTCCTAACGCCTAAGTTCTGACTTTTGGCGATCTGGTCAGGATAGCTATGGCCGGTGGAAAAGCCAGCCAAAAACCAGATGCTGGCATCAATACCACGCCTAGAATAGTCAGGGTCAGCAGGCTCCAACCCAGTGATCGAGGTAGCATTCCCTCCATAGCATGTTCCAATTCCCATAGAGCCTGTCCCAAGATGAAGAGTAGGATACCGAACAGGACGAACCATGCCACTGCGCCCACCATGGGATCACTGCCGACGCTGTCAAAGAGGCCCTTCTGGATAATGCTTAATAGCACATTGCCGAATAGGGCGAAGGCGAATACCGTATGGATGACGGATACACCGATTAACCAGGGTCCGATCCAGTACTTCATGATTCTTTTTCCATGCGACTTGTTGTGTGATCTGCTGGCTGCCTATATCTCATTCGGCGCAATAATTTGACCCACAGTGACCAAGGGCGTTGCGTTGCCGGTATGCCCATTGCTGTTTGTGCCTGGTATAGGGCGTCCTCCAGCAGGGCGTCGTGGAGGTGGCGGACGATCAGTAACCAGTAGAGTCGCGCCCAGCCTGTAACCTCCATCTGAATGGTATGGCGAAGGATTGATCCTTGGGTGGGGGTGGGTAGGAGTTCTAGCCAGTGATGGCCATTAAAGCCCGGCATGTCAGTGAAGCGGAATCTCACCATACGACCCGGTTGGTAGGTATCGATGATGTAGCGTATTGGCCCATGTCCACCGATAGCGCCGACAGCGAGGGGGCGGTCGAAGTACATGGCAGGCCATTGATCGCGTGGCCAGAATAGATCCTCTGGGCTTGCCAGGGAATCAATCAGTACACCTACTGTAGGTGCGCTAGCTGTGAGTTCGCATTCGTGAATATTGACTACCTGCATTATATGGCTTCCTTTTGCTTGATCCAGTGATGGCGCAAATGTATGCGGAAGATCTTCTGCACAGGCAGCTAAGTCTGCCGCTCGATCATCTCGCTTTTCAACCTCACTGTTTCATGGGTAATAAATAATTACTATATATAATCTAGCATATAATTATATTTAATCAATAGTAATTATATTTATAAGCTCTATGGGTCCCTACAAAATGGAGCGGTCAACTGCTAGGAAAAGTATGGGTGAAGGCTCAGTGAGCCATGAGATGCAAATAAAAGCTCAGCAATAACTGGACTAGAAGCTGGTATGGTAGGTGGTGGCGGTCCCTCCACATAGCCTGTGAGCATGTGATGCAGAGAATCGTTAGAGACAAGCCTAGTGTGGTGCTTTATACAAATTGACGATTATAGCGTGACGCTAAGCGGTTAGCCGCGTGCCGCTGGGAATGGCTTCTCCCTTTCCAAGGCGCGCAACAACGCGGATGACCGCTTAGCGTCTCGCCCGAAGGGAAGCCTGCTCAGGCCAGGATACTGCGTTGCAATGCTTGAA
>JARRQF010000147.1:0-8777 GCA_037382065.1 Candidatus Thiodiazotropha sp.
GTCCAACTGATCTTTTTAGGTTGAAAAGGGCGAGCCATTCCCTGCGCATTGCGCCTTGTCTCCTGGCCTGAGCAGGCTTCTATCATCGTCAATTTGTATGAAGCACCACACTAGGTTGGCTCCCATCAATACAGATACTTTTGAGGTTATTGCTTCAGGATGCCTTGTTAAGGGGAGAAATGGTATGCAGAATAGCCTCAAATCCATCCTCAATTTGCTCCATGGCTGCCAGGCACTCTTCTATGGTCAGTTCCGTTCTTTCCAATGCAATGGCATGGGGGGTCAATAATCCTTCGCCAAATATTCCTTCACCCATGTAATCGTCGGCTATCAACATAGCAATATGTACCATGGCGGTTTCCAGTGGATGCTGTTGCGCACGCATTGGTTCGGGGTGAAACTCGTTGGTTTCGATCAGTGAGGTAGGGAAGTTCCACTGGCGCATTAGCATTGCGCCAACACGAGCGTAGTCGAGTTTGATGATGTCTCGTTCTACCTCAACAAGTGGTCTTGTTTTTCGTCTAGATTCATGGAGTGCCGCTTGCATCTGCTCTGGAATACTTTGATGAAGTACCAGGTGTCCTAGATCAAATAGTAGACCGCAGATAAACAGACGCTCGTTGTCAATCAGCCCATACTGTTGAGCAAGATTTTGTGCTGCCAGCCCACAATAGACGCTACGTCTCCAGAATTCATGCATATCGACGGAAGGGATGGCGTTACGACTGAAGGTATCAGAGACACAAGTGGCGAGTGCCAGATCATGAATCTGTTGTGCACCAAGTAGGTTGAGTGCACGAAATACCGTCTCTATCTTACTGGGTAGACCAAAAAATGGGCTATTAACCAGCTTTAGAACGCGAATCGTCAGTGCAGGATCACTGCGAATGGCATCGGCTACCTCTTCCTGGCAATATTCTGGATTCTCAATGGCAGTTTTTAACCGTAGGTAAGTTTCTGGAAGGGAGATGAGCTTGCAATTACGAGTAATCTTTTTCCACAGGGTCGACATAGAGGTACCTCGTAAACAGCTTGCCAGCGCTCAGCCTTAGATTCCTGGTGGGCAGAGAATATGAAGGATCTGTTACAAATATGCAAAATGTCACGCTAATTAACCCTGTGACGAAAATTGGAGTATAGCAATTTCCAGGGTAGGTTGTTGTTTGAACCTAATATGGTACTGTCCTTGCTAATCCCCAGACTTCAATATGTTTTGCACCGGCCTTTTTTAAGGTTTTACTCAACTCCGTGACAGTTGAGCCGGTGGTGATTACGTCATCAAGAATCGCCAGTCTGGCACCTTTCACAGAGCCACAGACACGAAAGGCGTGACGTAAATTACGGTGCCGTGCCGATTCGCTCAGGTCAGACTGGGCTTGAGTATGCCTCGTGCGTTTAACCACCCGCCAATTCAGCGGTATCGCATAGTGCTTTGCCAGGACACGGGCCAACTCTTGTGCCTGATTGAAACCCCGTTCACGTAACCGCTGTGGATGTAGTGGAACGGGCAGAATAAAATCAGGTGGCTCGCTGAGCTTGCCCATACGGTGGATCAGTAGCTCAGCCAGAGGCTTTGTCAGGTGGAGTTTTTGATGAAACTTCAGGTCGCTGATCAGTCTACTGAGGGGTGGTTCATAACGTAATGCGGTTGTGCTTGTGTCATAGGGGAGTTGTTTAGGGAGACAAGCTCCGCACTGGCTTCCCGGCTGCGCGCTGTCAGGTAGTGGTAGAGCGCAACGGGGGCAGGCGTGCCGATTGAAGGGCAGAGTATCATAGCAAGAGGGGCAGAATCTTGTCTGAAAGTCCCCAGTAGCACCACACATCAGACAATTTTGCGGATAGAGTTGTGATTGTATAAATTTTAGCCAGTCGTAAACCATAGTTACCCTCCTTGGTTGACTGTTGCTGAGCAATCTTTACTATATGTCCACTTAGTGCGCTGCACCTTAGGCATTTTACTGGGTGATTATCTTTGATTCTGCAGTTGACCGCTAATAGCAGAATCAATTAATGAGTTTTACCCTCACCCACTGGATGCCCCATTAACACTACACGAATTTGTGAAAAATCCCTGTTTAACTACAGATTCTAGGATCATCATGACCGATAGCCAAATACGCCATAACTGGAGCCTGGACGAAATCGAAGCTCTGCTTGATCTTCCTTTCAATGACCTGGTGTTCCGTGCCCAGTCTATTCATCGGGAGAATTTTGATCCCAACTTGGTGCAGATGAGCAGTCTGCTCAGTATTAAAACTGGCGCATGTTCTGAGGATTGCAGCTATTGCTCACAGAGTTCGAAAAATGACTCTGACCTTGAAGCGGAAAAGCTGATGTCCCTTGAAGATGTCATTGAGGCCGCCCAAGCTGCCAAGCAGAAGGGCTCCAGCCGATTCTGTATGGGGGCTGCATGGCGGAATCCCACAGACAAAAACCTGGGTCGGGTCATCGAGATGGTTGAAGCGGTGCATGCTTTGGGTATGGAGACCTGTTTGACTTTGGGCATGCTGACTGGGGATCAAGCAGGGCGTCT
Organism: Candidatus Thiodiazotropha sp.; assembly: GCA_037382065.1. GTDB lineage: Bacteria > Pseudomonadota > Gammaproteobacteria > Chromatiales > Chromatiaceae > Thiodiazotropha. The sequence continues at coordinate 2,534 of JARRQF010000147.1, forward strand.
GCGCGAAGCCGGACTTGACTATTATAACCACAATCTCGATACCTCCCCCGAATTTTATGGGAATGTTATTACTACCCGAACCTTTGAGGATAGGCTGGATACCCTCGCTCATGTGCGCAATGCGGGTATTAATGTCTGTTCTGGAGGGATTCTGGGTATGGGTGAATCGAGACGTGATCGTGCCAGTATGCTGCGTGAACTGGTGAATCTGCCGAAACATCCAGAGTCTGTGCCAATAAATATGTTGGTCAAAATCGAGGGAACGCCACTCTCTGATGCTGAGGAGCTCGACCCTTTGGAGTTTGTCAGAACCATTGCGACAGCGCGCATCCTGATGCCAACCTCCTATGTGCGATTGTCTGCCGGCCGGTCTGAAATGAGCGATGAAATGCAAGCACTCTGTTTTCTGTCGGGAGCCAATTCGATCTTCTATGGCGAGCGTCTACTGACTACTGATAACCCGGAAGCCGATCAGGATATGGCGTTGCTAAAACGCTTGGGTCTAAAGACCGAACAACGGGTAGAGGCTGAAATCAAGGCAGCGAAAACACCCTGTAACTCATCCCAAGCGGTGTAAAGCCTTTCGAGGCAAATGAAGAGTCTGACAAAAGAACTGAACAGGCGTCGCGATGCGATGCTTTACCGGACACGCCGGATTGTCTCCTCGCCTCAGCAGGCAGAAATGGTCGTGGATGGCCGGAATATGCTGGTGTTTTGTAGTAATGACTATCTTGGTCTGGCTAACCATCCCCTGCTGGTTCAAGCGTTACAACAGGCTGCCTGTGAGTATGGCGTGGGGAGTGGTGCTGCACATCTGATTAATGGCCATTCAACAGCTCATCATGCCCTTGAGGAGGAACTGGCCGCGTTTACAGGACGCTCCAGAGCACTGCTATTTTCAACGGGGTATATGGCAAATCTCGGGGTGATCACCGCTTTGCTAGGGGCGAGTGACTGCCTGTTTCAGGATCGCTTGAATCATGCCTCTCTGGTGGATGCTGGACGGCTTAGTCAGGCCAATGTAAAACGCTACCAGCATGCCGACCCTGAGAGTCTGGAGCGGCAGATTGCTGCCAGCGAGGGAAGACGTCGTTTGATTGCCACTGACGGTGTTTTCAGTATGGATGGTGATTTGGCCCCCTTGCCTCAGCTTGCTGATATTGCACAGCGTCATGATGCCTGGCTGATGGTGGATGATGCCCATGGTCTGGGAGTGTTGGGCGGACAGGGGAGCGGTTCACTCAGTCACTTTGGGTTAGGGGCGGATGAGGTGCCTATCTTGATGGGAACTCTTGGCAAAGGGCTGGGCACATCTGGCGCATTTATTGCCGGTAGCGAAGCGCTGATCGAGACGCTGATTCAACATGCTCGTAGCTACATCTACACCACAGCTTCGTCCCCTGCCATGGCAGAAGTGACCCGGGTTAGTCTGCGCATTGCACAACAAGAGACTTGGCGCCGAGAAAGGCTGGTAGATCTGGTTGCACGTTTCCGCCACTCTGTGGGCCAGATCGGACTGCCCATGATGGATTCATCTACGCCGATACAACCTATCCTGGCTGGTAGCGCACAGCAGGCCCTTGACTGGAGTCATGAGTTGCAGCGGCAGGGTATTCTGGTGAGTGCGATTCGGCCACCAACGGTGCCAGAAGGGAGCGCACGATTGCGTATTACCTTCAGCGCCAATCATACAGATCAACACTTGAATAGATTACTCGATGCCCTGGCAAAGTTACCTGGAGTGCGTACATGAAACTGGCAATAGAGACGCTTGGCTGTGGCGAAGATCTGGTCATGGTACATGGCTGGGGTATGAACTCATCCGTATGGCACGATTTTGCTGAGCAGCTGGCAGGCCATTACCGTGTGACTCTGATTGATCTACCGGGCCACGGCCATAGTTCCTATAGCGGAGCGTCGAGTCTGGAGGCTTGGGCGCAGGCATGCCTTGATGCGGCACCTGAAAACGCCGTTTGGTTGGGCTGGTCACTCGGGGCGATGGTGACGATTCAAGCGACCATCCTCATGCCGCAGCGTGTGAAGGGTCTTTTAATCATGGCAGGCATGCCGAAATTTATTCAAGATGAGAATTGGCCTCACGCCATGGCGTTGCGCACTCTGAATCAGTTTAATGAGATGCTTGGAGGCGACATGAACCGAGCATTAGAACGCTTTCTGGCCTTGCAGATGCTGGGCAGCGACCTGGCTGTGGAGAGACTGCGCAGTATTAAAATCAGACTGCGTGAGCGGCCAGAGCCCTCTCTTGAGGCGCTGCAAGAGGGTCTCGAACTGTTAAGGCAGAGCGACCTTAGAGAGAAACTCCATTTGATTAGCTGCCCAACCGCCTGGATCTATGGTGAGCGAGATACCCTGGCGCCGGCTGCGGCCTCAGAGACATTGAAACAATGGTTGCCGGATGCGCGAACACATACCATTTCCAGAGCCGCTCACACGCCTTTTCTATCCCATCCAAGCGAAACCGAGGGGCTGCTGCTCAGCTGTCTGGAGGCATGGCATGAGTGCTGAAGATTTTCCGCTGATAGATAAGCGTCAGGCGCGGGCCGCCTTCTCGCGTGCTGCCGCCCGCTATGACGAGGTTGCCGAACTGCAACGTGAAATTGCCCAGCGGATGATCGAACGCCTGAGTTATATTCGGCATCAACCTGAACGGCTGCTGGATGTTGGTGCGGGGACGGGTGAAGCGACCCGGATGTTGGCTAATCACTATAAAAAAGCGCGTGTCATCGCACTCGATTTCGCCCTACCCATGTTACAGCAAGCACGCAAACGTGGTAGTTGGCTGCGACCTTTACGCTGTGTCTGTGGCGATGCCGAGCGACTTCCCCTGGCAGATCAATCCCTGGATATGATCTTTTCCAATGCGGCGCTACAGTGGTGCAATGATCTGCAAGGAACCTTGCGCGAGTTTTTACGTGTTTTGCGGCCAAATGGCATGTTGCTCTTCTCCACCTTCGGTCCTGACACCTTGAAAGAGCTACGTGCGAGTTGGTCTGCAGTGGATGGCAATACCCATGTCAGTCCATTTGCTGATATGCATGATGTGGGAGATGCCTTAGTCCATGCCGGATGGGCAGAGCCGGTGGTGGATGTGGACCGTATCACACTCAGCTATGACGATGTGCCATCATTGATGCGCGACCTGAAGACCCTTGGCGCGCATAATGTTACATCACAGCGCCACAAAGGATTGACTGGTAAGAGGCAGATGAAAGCCATGATTGATGCCTATGAAGCGCTGCGGATTGAGAATAAATTGCCAGCCAGTTATGAGGTTGTTTATGGCCATGCCTGGGCACCCGCTCAAATAAAGTCGGGAAGTGTCACAACTATTTCTATTGATCAATTGAGATTCAACACACCTCATTGATGAAGTATTGGGTCTCCCTTTTTTACCTGTTAACCATTTCGAGTGGTTTATCTGGCGCTGAGTGGGCGGTTTTCGTTGTTTCTCGATATAGGCTTTCACAGTTTCCAAGCATACGGTAGGCTGTGAGTCAAACCTAAAAAAATCAGTTGACCGCTCCATTCTAATAGCAGGTATCTGATTTTAAAGAAAATAGCTTGAAGGTTATGGTCACCCTACTGGGTGAATCACGCTACAACGTGAATGGCACGCTTGTGGCGGCTCATGGCGATTGATTGGAAGCTCGGTGGTTTTAGCCGCAAGTCGTTCATTTTAGTTGATTGTTACGGACGTTGAAGCAAGAAGCCTTGTCCAAAGCAACTTGTTGCGCCGGGTGGGGAGTAGTCACCATAAAAAGAGTCTGGCGGAAGCGAGTGGATTGGAAGGGAAATAGGCATGCATGTATGAAGCGGTCAGGCGTGCGTGCCGGTAGACTGGTTCAGAGCCTTTGCCATTCAGCTTTCTCGCTTGGGTGATTGGAACCAGAGGGGATGATGTGGTTGAGTAGTGGAAGCAGTGGCCGGTGATACTTCCTTCCGGAAGATCAGCGCTGAGCAGACCAAGACCGGCCAAACCCACCTGCATTCGTGATTCACCGGGCAGAAGACCGAAGCCGCTGTGAGAGGTGCCGTTAATCGAAATCAAGTGCTCGAAGCAGGCCATCATACCGCCGCACTCGGCGAGAAGTGGTTTTCCGGCAGCCACATGGCTTTGCAGGGATGCCTTCATGGTGCGATTTTCTGAAATGGTCTCGGCATGGAGTTCCGGATAACCTCCGGGAAGCCAAACAGCATCGCAGGCAGGCAGCTCGTCTTGGTACAAAGGTGAGAAAAATACCAGTTCAGCCCCGGCCTCGCGCAAATACTCCTCATTGGCTGGATAGCGAAAACAGAAGGCCGCGTCATCGGCGACAGCGATTGTTTTTCCGGTGAGCAGTGCTGGCCACTTCGGTGTAGGTGAAACATCGAATGTAACAGAGGGAGGTAAGGCATGAATACCACTCTGTTTCAAAGTATCGGCAGCATGATCGAGTCGTCGTTCGAGATCGGCGATCTCCACAGCTGGTAGTAGGCCAAGGTGGCGTTCCGGCAGTAAGATCTCCCCATTTCTCATGAGAGCCCCTGACCAGGCGATTCCATCAGTCAGGCTGTTTCGACACAACTCGGCATGATAATCACTGCCAACACGGTTGGCCAAGGCTGCGGTGACAGGCGCTCCATCGCGATAGTGTTTGAGACCATAGCAGACAGCGCCGAAGCTGCCGGCCATAGCTTGAGCATCGACAACCAGAAGAATCGGAACCCCAAGTATTCGCGCCATTGCTGCACCAGACTGCTCACTATCGTAGAGGCCCATAACATCTTCGATTAGAATCAGATCGGAGTCTCGTGCAGCCCGGGCCAGTCGCCAACGTGCATCCGCTTCACCGCACATGCTGAGGTCAATATTTTCGCAAGGTGCGGAGGAAGCGATCGCGTGAATCTGAGGGTCGAGAAAATCGGGACCACACTTGAATACGCGCACCTTGCGCCCCTGACGGCTGTGCAGCCGTGCCAATGCGGCCACTACAGTGGTTTTTCCACTTCCTGAGGCAGGTGCGCTAATCATCAATGCCGGACAACTAAGTTGTGTCACTCTACTGTACTCATATTATGCGCTTCTTACTTGGGATAAACGGGCATCCCAAGAGGAGCGCCGGGTAGCTCGGATGGAGCAAAGCGTAATCAGGGATCTTACCTAACTGCGCGAAAAGCCCCGTCGTTCAGGGCGGGGATGAATAGCACAGACATCGTAGGTGTCCATGTTATGTAATCGCGAGATGTGTGAGGAATGCCTCAACCTCGGGTTTTCCCATCTCTTCGGGATGGCGCTGACCATGAAAGAGGATAAATCTCTAATCGACGTATGCCTGTTTGGTGCGGATAGTGTAGCCCCGGATCCAGATCGCGGCCTGGACATGATTGAATAAACGTGGCTTCTTGCCCATTGCGAAAGGCTTTTATAATCGTCAATTTGTATGAAGCACCACACTAGTGTTAGCGCTAACAATATCGGAATAATAGATTACAAGCAAATTTCACGATGAATGAATATAGCTTAAATAAATATAAGTCTTCTGAATTTCTTGATGATTTTAAATCCAAGAATATTGAGATTATTCCATACCAAGAAGCTGGCCTCTATCGTTTTCAAAATGGTAAGAAAACGAAAATTGAAAATAGAAACTCTAGTTTTACGATGGCGCAACTCGAACAGCTGCACCATCGAGGAATTGTAGAAATAAAGCTCCATGAAGAGGTAGAACATGGTTATTGTGAAGTAGGATTTGAAGATCGAAATTTTGGAGTACGTCTAGAAACAAAAGATGGACAGCTGATCGATGGAATCATGGAGATCGCAATTGATGTTATATCAAAAATCGTTGAAATGGACAGTGAAGTTAGAGAGAAAACTAAGGATTCCAATGAAAATTATGAAGAAGCAATAGCTTACATAGATATCTCTTTAAGGGAAGTAGAATTGCACTACTATGCTAATACTGTAAATACAGAATGGGGCGCATACTTTGTTCGCCAAGAAAATGGAACTTGGTTCTTTGAGGGTTTAGGTTAGTGGTTTTAGCAGTTGATGTGCAATACCAAGATATGGTTATTAGCATAATTGCAAAGGATAAGGATGCATATGCCAAGAGATAAGAGAATCTAGTGTGGTGCTTCATACAAATTGACGATGATAGCGTCTCGCCCGAAGGGAAGCCTGCTCAGGCCAGGATACTGCGTTGCAATGCTTGAAAAGGGCGAGCCATTCCCTGCGCATTGC
>JARRQF010000148.1:0-8771 GCA_037382065.1 Candidatus Thiodiazotropha sp.
ATCCATGTTATTTGCTCACAGAGTACCTGCTATTGCTCGATGATTGTTTGATGATGCCAATCACACCACGGCATGAAGAGGCAAAGTACGAGGGTATCTACAACACATTCTCTGATACTCCTTCATTGTAGATCCTCTATATTCATTGTTTAACCACCGATTTTACGTCGTACGCTAATTGTTTGAGCGCCTTCCATGTGGCTTTTCTTACATCAATATCCTGCTTTCCAAGCGCTGGTCGGTATACTATAGAACCTACTCTATCTGAATAGGATTGAACTTTTGTAACGATTTCACTCATATTCGAAAAATCACCGAGTTTCATGCGAGCCTGAAGCCTTTCAAAATCTTTCATTATGAGCCCCAGCCTATAGTTGACATCGAGATATGCCAGGAAGAATTTCTTTTGGAAAACATCATACTTATTATTGGTTGTGAGTTTTTCCAAACGAGAAATAATCTCCTTAATTCCCTCAAAACCAGATGACACACCCTTATATGAGAGAACCTCTGTTAACTTTTTTTGAAAACTCTCTGAGGTATGCTCCATTCCCTTAGCAGCCGCCTTAACCAGATGCTCTTGAAAAAGGGCTGCATTACCTTCATGAAATTCAGGTGCCTTTGGCTCGAGCTCTGGTGCCCCGCGCATTATTACATCAAAATCATCAGTAATCTCTACCTGAAATCCTTCACCTGGTTGAGGATTTTTTTGACCAAGCGATTGCAGCTCTTTTTTAACAAGGCTTGCGAAATCCTTGCTTAATATCTCTTTCACGGTTGACAAGCTCTTATCATTTGCCCCCTGGGCATTTACTGAAAGCAAGAGACTAATAACAACCGTGGTTACGAATGATAGTGATTTTATGGTTTTCATCAGATTCTACGCGAGAAACCCCGTTCTTCAGATCGGGGAGGGATAGCATCCGCCATCAGACGGCCTGTCTCGCTGCCTCCTTTTTATTCAATGCTATCGCTGGTTGTGGGAAATAAGCATAGCCATTACTGCGTTGTAGCGGCATGCCATACCGATGGCTAATACCCTGGACAACGCTTTATCAGTGGATTCTTCCGTTTGTTCAAAACAAAAACGGCCATAGACACTCCTTGTTAAAAGATGCCCTTACGGGCCTTGTCATGGGGGCATTCGCCCTGCTCTCCTCGTGGATGTCTGCAACCGGCTCCTGCTTGCGCAGCGGACCAGATAATCAATGATATTAGTAATTCTTATTTGAACCTAAAAAAATCAGTTGACCGCTCCATTCTAATAGCAGGGGCCTGATTTTGAAGAAAATAGCTTCGATGGTCATGGTCACCTATTGGGTGAATCACGCTACAGCGTGAATGGTACGCTTATGGTGGCGCATGGCGGCGTTGAAACTCCTTGGAATAGCGGGCTATTCTGCGTCGTTACGCGCCGTGCATGGATGCACCAGTATCGCGGGCACATGGATGTGCAGGAGCGACCCTTGCCCTACACCACCACAAGCGTACACTTCACGCCGTCCAACTGATCTTTTTAGGTTGAATGCTTGTAAACGCTTCACCCCTTAATCATACAAGGAAAGGCAGAACTTGAAAAAGCGAGTCTGGAAAAATGTGTTGTGGTTACCATCGTACAGATACGCTATTGTTGGTGTGTATTTTTAGCGTGGGAGGTATTTGTTGGTATGGTAGTTATTTGAAGTAAAATGGTTATTGCTTGTGTGGTTTTATCTTATAATCGGGGATGGTATAATATAGGATTAGAAAAAATGCTATAGCAGTATTTTTAATCCCTTGCCGTAAGTAATCACACGGCGACTGAGTGTTGGGGTGCTTATGGTCTGCTTGGTTATGTAGATGGTCTGAATGGAATAGAACGCCACCCAGCTTAACTACCCACAGCGTTCAGAATTCATCTGTTCCATTCGGTTCAGTACATCAAGCAGAGCGGCCGCCTTATGATAGGTCTCTCGATACTCAGCCTCAGGATCGGAATCAGCAACAATGCCACCCCCGGCCCAGAGTCGGGTCACGCCTTCGGCATGCACCATAGTGCGAATCACGATATTGCTATCCATATCACCATTGAAACCAATATAGCCAATCGAGCCACAGTAGATACCCCGACGATGAGACTCTAGCTCTTCAATGATCTCCATTGAACGCAGCTTCGGTGCCCCAGTGATCGAGCCTCCGGGAAAACAGGCACGCATTAATGAGAGTGCATCCTGCCCTTGGTTTAGTTTGCCACACACTTTGCTCACAAGGTGGTGAACCCTTGCATAACTCTCCAGCTTGAATAGTTCCGGCACTTCTACACTCCCGGTTTGACACACCTTACCCAGATCATTGCGCAACAGGTCGACAATCATAAGATTCTCTGCCTGATCTTTGGGACTCTCTTTCAGCGCTTCGGCCAGCATCATATCTTCGATGGGATCCGCTCCCCTGGGAGCGGTCCCCTTGATCGGTTTGGTTTCCACCTGACCACCGCGTAGTTTCAGAAAGCGCTCGGGAGATGTGCTCAATACTTGGCAGTGAGGTGTGTTCAGGTAAGCAGAGAAAGGCGCTGCATTGAGCTGACGTAATCCTTTGTATGCCTGCCAGGGGTCACCCTCGGTTGCGACAGAAAATCGCTGCGCAAAATTAACTTGGTAGCAGTCTCCATCAAGGATATAGCGCTTGATTTTTGCAATGGATGAGAGATATTCATCCTGACTCATATTGGAGCAGACCTCACCCATAACACGATAGGGCTGTGTCGCCCGTAGTTTCACGGAGTGGTTAGTCGCGCACAGCAACATCCTTCGATACTTTTCGAGGCGGGTAGGATTCCGCCCAACCAGCCAACTGCGCTGCTCCTGATGATCAACGACCAGGGACCAGTCGTGGATAGCAATCGCCATCTCTGGCAGATGATCAATATCCTCAGCGAGATCTGGCATCTGTTCCAGGCGGCGTCCCAGATCATAGCCAAAGTAACCAATCGCACCACCGCAAAAGGGAATACCCTTGATGCCTGGCGACAACGGACCCAATGCATCCCGTAACAGCTGAAATGGATCATCACGAGAGAGACGCATGCCGCTGCCGCTGCGATGTATCTGGGTCTGCGCACCACAGGTTATAAGGACACAGACTGGGTCTGCTGCCAGAATATCGTAACGCCCCTGCTGGCTATAGGGACGACCACTATCAAGAAAAGCCGCCCAAGGATGATCTGCAAGGAATTCAAATAACTCCGCGCTGTTCTCGCAATAAGGAAAATCCAGGGCTGTCAAATTCATGGGTGGTGTAGCATAGCTGGTGGCATCATCAAACAATCATCGAGAATAACAGACACCCTGTTCGCAAACAAACATGGACACCGACACTGTCCGCGCTACCCCCCCAGGGTAATTGCACTACAAAGGACTCGTTTTTATGCATAATCGAAACAAATCGCCATTAGTTGATAGCTGGACATGTTGGGGTGCGCGCCACCAAGATCCTAATCCAATCAAGGATAGTTAAAAGGGTCTCGTCCTTTTTAACTGTTTATGCCACAATCATGTGGGATTTCATCTGTACAGAAAGCAAAACGCTCTATTCAACCATTAAAAATGGCATCCCGATAATATGTATTAAATAAAAGGATATTTGACCTTTTAATTCATCTGTTAGCTTACGAAAGGCTAATATTTTATAATACAAAGCAGTATTAAGGAGTAGTAACTTTGTTAAGTTATAAAAGATATAAAATAATTGTAAAAACATTTTGTGTTTATGATATTCTTGCACTGTTACCAATGGCTGTTCCCGTTATTAATTCTGAGCATATCGCCACATTATCTAAAATTAATATTTTACTTGGAGGAGCAGATTGGGGCACTTTTTTACCTATACATTTACTTTTTATTCAAATGTTAGGAATATTAGGAGCTGGGTGGGCCATTTGGCGTTGGAAATATATTTCAGTTGAGATAGGTCGGTATGAAGGTTATTTAAGAATATTATTTTCTGTGACTTTATTCTGGGCATACTTCTTAACACAACACCCAATTATTCTTATCTTTGCCGTTATTGATCTTATCGCTTCAATTTTACATTTAATTAAATGTGAATGCAGTGAACCTAAAACCTAATAACAAGCTCCCATGGGTAATATCGCCCTCCTCTCCCTTGCATGATATCACATACTCACAATTATTGCCCTGGCCTGGCCAGGGAAATTGCACTACAAAGAACCCATTTTCGTGCATAATAGAAGCAAATAGCAACATAACAAAAAATCATGGAACAACAAAGTAAAGAGGTTATCGCTGCTGATGGAAAACTTTGCGTCGTTCTCATGATGGTGACCACAAGACAGCTATTCATTTTATTCTCAAAATCTATTTACGAATATAGGTCACTCTTTTTGAAGTCGCGATAAAATTCGTGATTGCGTAGGATGCGGTGAGCGGTGCGAACCGCATCAATAGTGCGATGACTCAGGACCAACTTTGAAAAGACACCATGAAATGTGTCATGCGAATTCTAACCGCTTTCTGAGATTGAGTGGGTATCTCGGCGAGTCCCATAAGATCAACGTAGTGCAATTGCCCTGGGTTTGAACCCCGCATCCCCTCTCCCCTTGAAGGGTATTGTAAAAGCATACCGCGAATATTCGCAAAAGTCGTAGAGTGTGGTGAGGTACGAGCCGCATCATGATTTTCGATCATGTGCCAATATTTGAGTGAGATATTCCATGGTATTTTTAAACCGATAGGTCACTCTTTTTGAAGTCGCGATAAAATTTGTGATTGCGTAGGATGCGGTGAGCGGTGCGAACCGCATCAATAGTGCGATGGCCCAGGACCAACTTTGAAAAGACGCCATGAAATGTGTCATGCGAATGGCTGCCGCTTTCTGAGATTGAGTGGGTAGATATGACTTAGCAGTAACCCACGAATTCGACTGAATAGGTGATTTATCTTAACTCATTGGGCGAATTCCTTAATGCTATAAGAATTCCTTAATCATTCATATTAACTATGGATTTCAGGTTTCATGGTGAACTCCGAAACTTGAGTAAGTATTACGTAACTATTAAATAAAACATTGCTCTGATAACAACACTCTACTTTGCCAATAAAACAACCCGTTAATTTGCAGAAAAAATAGAGAATCCGTTTCAGTCTACATACCAGTACGGTTTGTGATTGGGTTGGCAACTCTCTTTAAACGTTATTTATTACATCTGACTTTTTTCAATTTTTTCTTCATCATCAATTTGGCGCTTGAATCATGCACAAACGGAATTGTTATTGCAGCTATAGCGCTTTTTGTTACTAGCCCATTTTTTAATCCAACAAAGCAGGTGGAGCGATGCTCAAAAACATCCAGATAGGCATCACACTATTCTTATCGATCATTACCCCGTTATCTCTCGCGGACAGTTCGGAACATAGCGGGGAAGGAACCTTTTATGGCTATGGTGGTGGAGGCAATTGCAGTTTTCCGGTTCCCGACGGGATACTCACCGCTGCCATGAATGCCAGCGATTATAACGGTTCATCTGCATGTGGCAGCGTGATCGTTCTAACCAATGTGGATACAGGGCTCAGTGTCACGGTGCGCATCGATGACCAGTGCCCCGAGTGTGCTCCTGGCGATGTCGATCTGGATCAGGATGCCTTTGCCCAAATCGCGGATATCGCCACCGGCCGGATTCCCATACGCTGGCACTATGTGGCCAACGACCAGGCCGGCTCAATCAAGCTATTTTTCAAAGAGGGCTCCAGCCAATGGTGGACAGGTGTGCAGGTCCGGGATCATCTCTATCCCATCTCTCGGCTTGAATACCGGATAACAGGATCTGACGGCGACTTTCGGGATGTTCCCAGGCTACCCTATAACTATTTTGTGGCCAATGCAGGTTTTGGCGTCGGTCCCTACGATTTTCGAATTACCGATTTTTGGGGACAAAGCGTTGAAGCTAATGATATCGCACTGACCTTAGGGCGTGAAATCGATACCGGACTCCAATTCCCTTTTTATGGAGCCAGCGACGATCAGGAACCCGGAGAGGAGGATAGCAGTGATCAATCCCCGACGAGCGCCGCCCAGACAGCAATGAGCACGATCACTACCTGGGATACTGGTTATTGTGCCAACGTCAGTGTGACAAATCCGAATAGCGTACCGCTGGATTGGGTCGTGACGTTGGATATCAAGGGAACGGTGAACAGTCTATGGAATGCGGAATGGTCTCAAAGTGGAACGATCTTAACGGCTTCGGATGTTTCCTCGAATAGGACATTGGCAGCCGGTAGGACAACGGGATTCGGGTTTTGCGCCGTATACTAAAGTCTCTGCCGGATAGCTATGAGTTATGCAAAACACTACTTCAAACGCCCTTGTACGTTTAACCAAAACGCGAAGGCAAAGATGACAAACTGTACGCCCACAGCAAAATAGAATTCTGGTGAAAGCTGATCAAATCTATTGCGAGATAGGAAATCAAACATGAAGGCTGCAATCCAAGCAGGGATCGCTGCAAGGAGCCATTTTGAACGAATCAAAAAAAGCCCTCCAGACATAAGCTTTAATACCCAACCAACAAGCATTGGGTATATGCCGAGAGAAGGGTTGATTTTCATAAATACGGCATATATCGATGCCCAGTTAAGCACAAACAGATAGGCTGAGAATAGGCACCCGCCAATGAGGTAGATCCCCAACAGCCAACGCAGGATAACAATGACCGGAAATTTCGCAGACTTGATGTTATGAGACGATTTTTCTTGATTCATTAATCATCAGATTCTACTTGTTCAAAACAAAAACGCCCATAGACACTCCTTAATTAAAAGATGCCCTTACGGGCCTTGTCATGGGGGCATTCGCCCCGCTCCCCTCGCGGATCTCTGCAACCAGCTCCACCCTTTAGGGCAGGGTAGTTGACTGAAAACACTCTTATAACTCAATTCAACTAGGCAAATGCATAAGGAGAATAACAGCAACATCCCAGCCTATCAAGACAGAAAACTGGTAGCAGAATAGACTTGAGATACCCGCCTATCCAACCTCAATCTACTCAACTTCCTGGATTTTAGCAGGAACAAATGCTGTTTTTTTCTGTCTCTTCACCAGCACTGCATGTTGCAGGCATTGAATTGGCGCTTGGCCCAATGCAATTTTTCTTAAATTTATGTGGGAGAAAAGATGAAAAGAAACCTTGTTACCATGGCAATAGCTACTTGTTTTTTATGTTCAAACGCAGAAGCAACTTCATCGATCAGCCGAAATGACATCATCACTGCGGAAAATGCATGGGGTGATGCCATTGTTGCTATCGGAAAAGCTTATTCGGAAGGGAAGGATTATAAGGCTCTGGCCAAACAGTATGTGCATAAACTGTATGCATACGGCAAAGGTCCCGTTCTCTTCAAGCCCACAAAGGCGGCGCAGAAACCCTTTCGACTCAGCGAAGAGGAGGCTGTCTCCTACTTTGTAACAGGCGTGGTGCCCGAGGATCATGGATTTGCCATACAGCCCTGGAGTAAAGTACGTTTCGATAATAGCGGTATTGTTATCGATGAAGATTCGGCCACGGCCATGGGGCACTACTATTTCACCGACGCCAAAACAGATCAGGAGGTTATGGCTGAATTTACCTTGGAGTTCATGAAGGATCAGGAAGAACACATGCTGATCACAGTACATCACTCATCTTTTCCCTATCAGCCCCATCATTGAACCTAAAAAGATCAGTTGGACAGCGTGAAGAGTGCGCTTGTGGTGGTGCAGGGCAAGGGTAGATCCATGCACGACGCGGAATAGCCGGCTATTCCAAGGCGTTGCAACGCCGCCACAAGCGTGCCATTCACGTTGTAGCGTGATTCACCCAGTAGGGTGACCATCACCATCGAAGCTATTTTCTTTAAAATTAGAAACCTGTTATTAGAATGGAGCGGTCAACTGATTTTTTAGGTTCACCCGCCTCTACGTTTTCGTCCCTTGACCGCTTCAATAAAGGCCTCGATTCGAGTCGAAAGCTGGCCCATGTCATCCGTACTGTAATCGGTTTCTACATATAGCATAGGCAAACCACGGGCTGACAGCGCTTCAGCGATGCTGTGTTGTTCCATCTCATAGACCTGACAACCCGCAAAGGATTGGTAGATCACACCATCCACTACAAAACTCTCCGCCAGTTCCAAGAGTCGGCGGCGCCGATCCTCATTGTGATTAAAAATCGGACAGGTACAGGGCTTGAGATAGCGATCGGCAATGGCATCCACCATATCGTACAGACGCCACTCATCCACTGAGGTTAAGTCGTAGAGCATACGATTGGCCGAACAGGTTTCATCCGCGACCACAACGCCTCCCGACTCTTCGATCAGCAGGGGTAGCTTCAGATTGGGAAATATCGGTGGCGATCCGGTGAATAGTATGCGCGGTGCCTTGGCCTGTGCCGCTTTGAATCCCTGCTCCCGTCGTTCTTGTAACTCCTGATTCAAGATCTCCACGGCGTCACACCAGCGATCAAGATCGTCGAAGAAATAGGCATTGGTGACCAGGAATACATCCTTTCCGAGAATCGTCACAGGAGGTTGTTTGCGTAACCGGTGAAGTTCTCTAAAGGCATTGCGTGCCCTTGTGGTACGCGCCATCGCCTGCTTCAAATCCCTCCGGGTTAATTTGCGTCCCAGGGACTGGGAAAGTTCCAGAGTGAAGTTTTGCACCGACTCCCGCCAGTAGAGTCGCGCACTGTCACTGTCTTTGGAACGGGGCAGTTCCATGTCGTATACGGAGTAACC
>JARRQF010000149.1:0-8724 GCA_037382065.1 Candidatus Thiodiazotropha sp.
AGGCATCAATCGGACACCCCAGGAAGGTCCCTTGGATTATGCCCGACGCGCCAGCCGGGAGCGGCCGGATCTCTCAGCACCGATCAGTCGCATCACATCCTGCTATATCCAGTTGCGCTCTGGGCCGGACAACAATACCTCTCAGCTGCATCATCTGCAGCAGGAGGTCCAGGCCTTCCATCCCGGACGCTCACGGCGTCGGCTCTGAATTCAGGCTTAACCGTGAAGTATGGTATAGAGCCGGTCCTTGAGCAGTAGGCGGCGCTTTTTCATCTCTTCCATGTGAAAATCAGAGATCGGTGTACTCAACTCTTCCAGGCTGCGTATTTGCGCATCCAGCCAATCGTACTCGTCCATCAGATTATGAAAAACCTCATTACTTTCGCGTAGCTCAGCGATCTTTCCCTCGTATTCAGGAAATTCGTTCAGCAGATCGTGCGATTCACCCAGCATTGTGGTTACCTCCCATTTAGAACGGCTGAGTATATTCCAACACAGGTCGATACATAATTACCAAGCTTATCCATCGAATAGATCATAATAAATACGAAATATACTCGACCATAGGAATAGATAAAATTCACCGCAAATAGACGCGACTGACCGGACGCGCTACTTACCGATGCAAAAACTGGAAAAAATGCGTCCCAGCAGATCATCGGATGTGAATTCTCCGGTGATTTCACCAAGTGCCTGCTGGGCCAGGCGCAGATCTTCCGCAAGCAGTTCACCCGCATGATTCTGTAACAGGCTCTTCTTACCGTGATCCAGATGCTGCTGCGCTGCTTCCAATGCCACGAGATGACGTCTCCGGGCAAGAAACTCCCCTTGCTCCTGACCTTGATACCCGGCGCATTGCTTGAGATGTGTTCTGAGCAATTCGACACCCAAGCCGGATTTTGCCGACAGGGCCACCTCAGGAACCTCATCCGATGTTTGAATCCCAGACGGTTTTCCCGAACAATCAATTTTATTGCGAATCAAGGTCACCGGAATGCCTTCGGGCAGGGTCGAACGATCGAACGCCAGATGATCGGGATCACTTTGATCGTCGAATACCCAAAGTACACGATCCGCCTGTTGCATCTGTCGGCGGGCGCGTCGAATCCCTTCTTCCTCCACTGGATCCCGGCTTTCGCGCAATCCCGCGGTATCGATGATGTGAAGCGGAATACCATCGATGTTGATACGCTCACGCAGCAGATCCCGGGTGGTACCCGGTATCTCCGTAACGATCGCGGCATCGGTACCAGCGAGGGCATTGAGCAGACTCGATTTCCCCGCATTCGGTCTGCCTGCGATCACCAGGGTCAGACCGTCTCGGAGAAGCCGACCGCTGTGGGCCGATTTCACGGTTTCTTCCACGGATTCGATGATTTCGAACAGATGCTGGCTTACATGACCATCATTGAGAAAGTCGATCTCCTCTTCCGGAAAATCGATAGCGGCCTCTACATACAGACGCAAACTGATCAGCTGCTCCACCAGTGCTTCGATACGTTGTGAAAAGACGCCCTGCAAGGTTCGGCTGGCGAGTCGCGCCGCGGCCTGGCTCTCGGCATCGATCAGGTCCGCAATGGCCTCTGCCTGAAGCAGATCAAGCTTGTCATTGAGGAAGGCCCGTTCACTGAACTCCCCCGAGCGGGCAATCCGTGCACCGCAACTGACCACGGCCTGGAGCAGTAGATCCATCACCACCGGACCACCGTGTCCCTGCAGTTCCAGAACATCTTCACCCGTAAAGGAGTGGGGTGCCGGAAAGAACAGAGCAATACCCTGATCGATGATTTCACCCCCATCAGGCGTGCGGAACACCGCCAATCTGGCCACCCTGGGCGATGGCAGACTGCCTATGAGTTTTTTACTGATTTGACGACTCAGGGGCCCGCTGATCCTCACGATGCCCACGCCACCCCGACCGGGCGGGGTGGCGATGGCGGCAATGGTATCAAGTGACGTCACGGACGTCTTCTCGGTCAGGAGGCGGAGTCCTGCGCGATCTTGCGCGTGATGTACCACTGCTGGGTGATGGAGATCAGATTATTAACCACCCAGTAGAGCACCAGTCCAGCAGGAAAAAAGGCAAAAAAGACGGTGAACACAAAGGGCAAGCTCATCATGATCTTCGCCTGCATCGGATCCGGTGGCGCCGGATTAAGTTTCTGCTGAATGAACATGGAGACACCCATGATCAGAGGCAGAATGAAGTAGGGGTCCTTGTCGGAAAGGCTGTGGATCCAGAGGATCCACGGGGCCTGACGCATCTCGACGGTTTCGAGTAGCACCCAGTAGAGCGCGATGAAGACTGGAATCTGCACCAGGATCGGCAGACAACCGCCCAGGGGATTGATCTTCTCTTTCTTATATAACTCCATCATCGCGGCCTGAACCCGCTGTTTGTCATCCCCATAACGATCTTTGATCGCCTGCATTCGGGGTGTCACCTTGCGCATATTCGCCATGGAGCGGTAACTGGTTTCGGAAAGCTTAAAAAAAGCCCCCTTGAGTAGAATCGTCAGAATGATGATCGACCAACCCCAGTTGCCCACCAAGTTGTGAATGGTCTTCAACAACCAGAAAATTGGTTTGGCGATGACCGTCAGCCAGCCATAGTCAACAGTCAGTTCCAGACCCGGGGCGATCTTCTCCAACTGATCCTGTAATTTCGGCCCCACATAGAGTTCCCGACCCAGGGTGAGGGATTCCCCCTTGTTCACGGTTACGGAAGGCGAATAGCTGCCGATCAGATAACGTCCCCCACTCAAGGCGTTGGTGTAGAAATGCTCCACCTGCTGCGCCGGGGGTATCCAGGCAGAGAGAAAATAGTGCTGAATCATCGCCACCCAACCCTGATCGGAATCCACGCTCAAGGTCTGTTTGGCCATTTTGTCGAAATCGACCTTTTCGTATTTATCCTTGGGTGTGTAGTAAACACCGCCGGTATAGGTATAGGTCGTATAACCCTTACTCTCATCCTTGGGTTCCACCCGCTGCAACTGACCATAATCACGCGCCGCCCAGCTCGAAGCGGATTGGTTATCGATCAGGTAGCGTACTTCGATAAGATAACTGCCACGCCGGAATATCAGTTGCTTGGTGACTTTGACACCGGTACCACTGTTCCAGGAGAGGGGAACCACAAGTTCATCAGCCCCGTCCTGGAGCTTGTAATCATACTGCTCGGCCGTGAAGATCGAATCGTGGTCCGGTGCACTGCCTTTGTCCACACCGATCAGACCCGATTGCGCGATATACAGCTGATCGGTGTTCGGATTGAACAACTCGACCTTGACATCCGGGGTATCCAGGGCCTGGGGATAATTCTCCAACAGGGCCATCTGTACCGTGCCACCCTGAGTCGAGATCTGTACATTCAGAAGATCCGTACTGACCCTCACGACCCCGGCCTTGACTGATTTCGCGACCTCCGGTGACTCTGTCCCCGCAACTGACGGAGCAGGAATGTCCTGTGGGGTATTCACAGCGGGAATCCCATCCTGTTGCTCGGCACCGTTTGGAGCGATAGTTTCCTGGGCGGCCTCAGCTGCCTTTGCAGTCGCGTCAGGACCGTAGTCCTGTTGCCAGGCTTGGTAGATCATCAGGCCCAGAAAGGCCAGGGTAAAAAAGAGAATCAGGCGTAGATTATCCATTGAACTGCTTTTTTTGGGGTTCCGGTACCGGGTCAACTCCGCCTTCATGCCAGGGATGACAGCGGGAAACACGTTTCAGTGAAAGCCACAGACCCCGCAGCGCACCGTGTTTTTCAATTGCTTCCAGGGAATAGGCGGAGCAACTGGGATAGAAACGGCAGTGCTGGCCAACGAAGGGGCTCAGTAAAGTTTGGTAGAGCCTGATCAAAAAGATCATTATTTGGCGCATCGTTTGAGTATCCTCCGCCAGTGATGCTGCAAGGCGGTCTGACAACGCAGATTGTCAGATGTTGCAACACCAGGTCTCGCCACCACGACAAGATCCAAACCCTCAAGGCTCGACTGATGGTGCCTGAAGCTCTCGCGAATCATACGCTTGATACGATTTCTGTCCACCGCGCGTCGGCAATTTATTTTTGAAACAGCCAAACCCAGGCGAGCGGATTCCATCTGATTTGAAATTCCCAACACGAGAAACAGACCATCACCGGAGCGATGCCCACGATCAAAAACCCGACGGTATTCGTCGGGTTTCAGCAGTCTGCGGCTCTTGGGAAAGGCCTCAGCGGATATCGGCAAGGAGCAAAGCTCAGAGCGCGAGTCGGGCGCGTCCCTTGGCACGACGTGCCTTCAACACCTTGCGGCCATTTCGGGTGGCCATACGGGCGCGAAACCCATGAGTACGGGCTCTTTTGAGATTGCTGGGTTGAAAGGTTCTTTTCATAGCTGTGTACCGGTAGATCCGTCAAATTTGATGGACGAAAAAAGACGCGTAGCCTAGTCGCAAACACCCAGCTTTGTCAATAGATACGCAGTGGCTTCCCAAGCTTTAAAAAAACTGTTTCTGACTGTGGATAACTCTCATCGGCGGGAGTAGACTTGGCAGTTCGAACTGCCCGATAGAGGCAATCAACGACACAAGAACCCGGAATCTTCCGGGACAGCCCCCTGGCAACAACAGGGCGGACCCTACAACGCTTTTGATCTCGCACGGACGATTAAACCTCGATCGTCAGGGATGCTTTGACGCCACAGTGTGTCCATAAGAAACATCCGTAAGATCAGAGAGTTGAACGCAAATTGCATTTAACCTGCAGCCATCGGGACTCAACCGAACAAGACGGTCCCCGGAGAGTGAGACATTGGACCTTTGGCAACGCTGTTCAGAACACTTGGAACAAGTGCTCTCACCCCAGCAATACAATACCTGGATCAGACCCCTGCAGGTGATCGAAGAGCACCAGCGCATCAAGCTTTTAGCCCCCAATCGATTTGTTCTCGACTGGGTCAAAAACAACTATCTGGAGTCGATTCAACACCACATTGACCAGATCTGTGAGCAACAGGCCCCTTGTGTCATGCTTGAAATCGGAAGCCGCAAACGTACTCCGCCCAAACCGGCAGTGGCCACACCGCTGCAACCGATCACCGTGGTACCGGATACTGAGCGCCGGTCACCCATCGAGAGCAATCTCAATCCAAACTTCGTCTTTGATACCTTTGTCGAAGGTAAATCGAATCAACTCGCCCGGGCTGCTTCAATGCAGATCGGGGAAAATCCCGGTCGCGCCTATAACCCACTGTTTATTTATGGTGGCGTCGGACTCGGTAAAACCCATCTCATGCATGCCGTGGGCAACATGATGCTCAGGCGCAGTCCGAAGGCTCGGGTGCTATACCTGCACTCAGAGCGGTTCGTCGCTGAAATGGTCAAGGCCCTGCAACACAATACGATCGACCAATTCAAAAAGAAATACCGATCTCTTAACGCCTTGCTCATCGACGATATTCAGTTTTTTGCCGGTAAGGAGCGCTCTCAGGAAGAGTTCTTCCACACCTTCAATGCCCTGTTCGAATCCCAGCAGCAGATCATTCTTTCAAGCGATCGCTTTCCAAAGGAGGTCAGTGGACTCGAAGAACGATTGAAATCCCGATTCGGCTGGGGTTTGACCGTCGCTATAGAGCCACCGGATCTGGAAACCCGGGTCGCTATCCTGAAGAGCAAAGCCATCCAGCTCAATGCGCAGCTACCTAACGAAGTTGCCTTCTTCATGGGCAAACGCATACGCTCCAATATACGTGAACTCGAAGGCGCCCTGAGGCGTGTGATCGCCAATGCCACTTTTACCGGCCGCGAGATCAATCTGGATTTCGCCAAGAATGCGCTACGGGACATGCTCGCGGCCCATGATAAACAGATCACCATTGAGAATATCCAGAAAACCGTTGCCGAATATTTCCAGATACGCACCTCGGACCTCGTATCATCCAAACGCAGTCGATCCATCGCACGTCCGAGACAGATCGCCATGACACTGGCTAAGGAGCTGACCAACCACAGTCTTCCCGAAATCGGCAACGCTTTCGGTGGACGGGACCACACCACTGTGATCCATGCAAACCGGAAGGTAAAAGAATTGCGGGAGAGTGATCCACGAATTTCCGAGGACTATTCAAACCTGTTGAGGACCCTGAGCAGTTAATGTGGATAAAATGTTGAAAAATTCGGGTAAAATTCTCACAGCGATTTATCCACAATTCGTCAACACGTATTGAGCAGGAACCACCTGCTCCAAATCAGTACGAATTTACGAAATAAATCCTATAATATCAATATGATATAAATGTAATCCTGACTTATAAACGTCGCTAATAACAACAGTAAATCTAAATATCTTAAAAACTATTTATAAGATACAGAGTGGATAACATGAAAATAGTCACAGATCGGGAAAACCTTCTAGATCCTCTGCAGAAGATTTCAGGTGTTGTAGAGAAACGACAAACTCTACCCATTTTGGCTAACATTCTGGTTAACGCAACGAATGGCCGCCTCAATCTCACGGCTACCGATCTGGAAGTGGAACTGAAAACAAGTACTCAGGCAGAATGCGAGGGCGATGCAGAATTTACCCTACCTGCAAGAAAACTCCTGGATATCTGCAAAGCCCTGCCAGAGTCTGCGCAGGTCACTTTGGACGTTAGTGAGGATAAGGTAAAGATACAGTCAGGTAGAAGTCGATTCACCCTCAGTATCTTACCTGCCAATGACTACCCCATCATCGAACCAACACCCAGTAGTACCGTCTTTAGCATAAAGGAATCAACCCTTTGCAAGCTGATTGAAAGCACTCAATTCGCGATGGCTCAGCAGGATGTACGCTATTACCTCAACGGTATGTTGCTTGAACTCGATAAACAGGATATCCGAACCGTGGCAACAGACGGTCATCGCCTGGCCATGTGTCAAAAGAAAATGGTCCTTGAAGAAGCGGCAAATCTGCAGGTCATACTACCCAGAAAAGCAGTGATAGAACTCAGTCGCTTACTGTCTAATCAGGATAAGGAAATAAAAATAGAACTGAGTAGCAGCTACATAAAAGTCCTGCTGGAACACTCGGTATTCACTTCTAAACTAATCGATGGACGGTTCCCTGAATATCAAAGGGTCATGCCAGCAAACTCCGACAAAGAAGTCGAAGCGGAAAAGGTATTATTCAAACAATCCCTAACCCGAGCATCGATACTTTCCAATGAGAAATATCGGGGAATACGCTTCCATCTCAAACCCAACGTACTTCAACTTCAGGCCCATAATCCAGAACAAGAAGAATCAGAAGAAGAACTGGAAGTCAGTTACCAAGGTGAAGAGCTGAAAATTGGCTTTAATGTGGGTTACCTACTGGATGCGATATCTGCGATCAAAGAAGATACTGTCATCATGGAACTCAAGGATACCAATAGTAGTGCGCTTATTTACGGCAAGGACAACCAGGATACAAAATACGTTGTCATGCCTATGCGTATCTAGATCTCTATTCATAGAATGTGAGAATACAGAAACTCAGCATCACAAATCTGCGCAACATTAAGAAAGCAGAGCTACACCCAGGGAAGGGTCTCAATATCATTCAAGGATCTAATGGCGCAGGTAAAACCACAGTACTGGAATCTATCTACCTACTGGCTCGCGCACGAGCCATGAAAACAACCCAGCATAAAAATCTGATCAATCATGACTCGAACCAGCTGAATGTCTATTCAGAACTGCTTTCAGACTCAAATCTGATAACCCGTTTGGGTATACGCAAAGATAAAAAAACAACCCTGGTTAAACAGAACGGTGAGATCGTAAGAAAACTTATGGATCTCGCAAAAATACTACCTATCGCGACAATAGCTCCAAATATCCAAAGGATTGTCGAAGAAGGTCCCGTACACCGAAGAAAACTGCTCAACTGGGGGTTGTTCCACGTGGAACATCAGTTTGGTGATCTGATTACAAGATACAACCTGATCCTAAAACACCGAAACGCCTTGTTAGGCCACCGCTCACAAGACCTTTCTGTCTGGACAACACAACTAGCAGAATCCGGTGAACGTATTTCTGAACTCCAGACAGCCTATCTCGAAAAGTGGAAACAGGAAATTGAGTCGCTTTGTGAATGTCTTCCCCAGCTTAAGGGACTAGAACTCAATATACATAAAGGTTGGAAAAGGGATCTGAGATTATTTGAATCATTGGAACAAAATTATCTAACTGATGAATCACGACACTTTACTAGTGTAGGGCCACACCGACTTGATATTCGCATCAGCTTCAATGGATATGAGATCCGTAATCAATTTTCCCGAGGGCAGAAGAAACTTGTGTCATTGGTCTTGATATTGGGACAAGCCAGATTATTTCAAAAAATATCGCTCCAGAGTCCAATCCTTTTAGTCGATGACTTAAGGGCGGAACTCGACAAGAGTACTTACATTACAATACTCAAATACATCAATTCACTCGGATATCAATCCTTTCTTACTTCCCTGGACCAGGAATTCAATCAGGAAATAGTCGATATGACGTCAATGATGTTCCACGTGGAACAAGGTCACGTAACTCAAGGCTTGCCGGTTTGATTGTATAAATTGTTCGTCAGCATGTTGATTGTAGAGGTATAATGAGTTGTTTATCGTTTTACACTGATCACTTACGGATTTCCCTATGAGTTATGACTCTTCAAATATCAAGGTTTTAAAGGGACTGGATGCGGTACGTAAACGTCCCGGTATGTATATCGGTGAT
>JARRQF010000150.1:0-8722 GCA_037382065.1 Candidatus Thiodiazotropha sp.
TGCGCAGGGAATGGCTCGCCCTTTTCAAGCATTGCAACGCAGTATCCTGGCCTGAGCAGGCTTCCCTTCGGGCGAGACGCTAAGCGGTCATCCCCGTTGTTGCGCGCCTTGGAAAGGGAAAAGCCATTCCCGGCGGCACGCGGCTAACCGCTTAGCGTCACGCTATCATCGTCAATTTGTATGAAGCACCACACTAGTTCCCAATATTAATCAAGCAGCCAAATCCATATGTAGCACCAGTCAGATTTGTCATTTTTGGCCTGAATATTTCCCCCTCTCAGGAAAACGCCGATGAGTATAGAACCAAAAATCCTAATATTACAGTGCATTTTTATCACAACAGCAACATACAGGAAGTAAATTACTAATTTGGTAACTGACTGAGTAACCCAACACCTGTGGCATCGGTATCACCACAAAATCACATGGAAGAATATAGTCTTGATGAGAAATTTGAGCACTATTGATGCGGTTCGCACCGCTCACCGCATCCTACAACTTTTGCGATACCCTCCAAGGGAAGAGGGAGTGTACTTTTCGAACGCATCGTAAACATCAGCTTACTGTGTGGCACCCAAGAGCCTGTTCACGCCAGGGTTCGAACCCCGCACCCCCTCTCCCCTTTCGGGAGAGAGCCAGGGTGAGGGGGATATAAAATAGCGTAAGCGCAGCTTACATCACGATCATGAAATGTATCATGCGAATTCCAGCCGCTTTCTAAGATTGAGTGGGTATTTCGACGACTCCCGTAAGATCAACGTAGTACGATTACCCTGGGTAATCAACAAGGCTTATAGCTGCTTATTCCGAATTTTCTGAAACATAAAGGCTGCCCCCATTAAAATGCTACCGATTCCCAATAAGGCAAACACCTTATGTAGATTGCTAAAGTCATTCATATCATAAAGTAAGACTTTAAATGCTGTTAATACATATAGCGCAATTGAAAGGCGCAATAACCCTTTATATTGATCTGATAATGTCAGAAACAGAAGAGTCACTGCATGAATCAACATCGCTATAGAGATAGCAACCCCCCAAGGACTGAATAGCAAGTTAAGTACCCCAAGGTATGAAACTAATACAACACCATGAAATGCCCAGTACTGAGTATTATTTTTAAAATATTTCTTATTGAATAGATCCAATACATACATCCCTTCATGGGTTAACATCCATACGCCTCCAACGCTGGCAAGACTACTGACAATAGCAATAAAATAATTATCAATAATCACGTTATATTGAAAGGAGTATAAAAACACCATTAAAGGAGCCGTAGTTAAAAATAACCAGGAGAGTAAGTACGATAGAGTTAAACTTTCGCGCATAACGGCTGCCACTCTTTTATCCTGATTAGCCCACAAAAAGTATAGCCCAATAAATAATATTGAAATCATGGCCTGGTTTAACAGAGCATAACTCAACCCACCGAGTATGAATGCATATAAATATGGACTACAAATATGCAAATAATAATACGATGAATGCCTAATGGCGCTTGAAGTTAATGATAGTGTTTTCTCGATATAGTGAAAAATAGTGACGATAGTTAAACCGACCAAGAGAGAAACTAGTCTTGCCAGTTGTGTATCAGCCATAACAGTTAATGAAATAACTACTGTAAAGGCCGTAGCAATAAAAAATAGCAGTGTTAACTCTTTAAGTAATATTTCAATTTTTAGTTTTTTGTACATAAGCCAGCTTATGGCAAATGAGACCCATAGTGCCGTCGCAAGATAATCGGGGTATAAACGCAAAATACGCGGCAGGAATAGCAGTGGCACCAGGCAATAAACTAAAATCCTTAGTTTACAGGCTAAAGCGTACCCGACACCTTTAGCATTGAGTCGGCCATACATTAACTGCATACTCCAACCACCTACTAATAGTTCGACCAGTACAACCTTTATCGACCAAGGTTGCGCAGAAAAATGCAGATTGCCAATAGTCAAATAGCTTAAATATATTCCCACACCAAGAATAATAAAATGCATCCAAGCCAGCATTTCTGTCAATGGCAATTTTTTCATTAAAGCTCTATGCAGTAGATAAAACATTGGAATCACTGCCGCAGGAAACATCCATTTAAATGTTAGTAATGATGTAGAGTATAAAAAGAAAGTGGTTATAAATAACGATAAGCTTTCATCAATTAGGCAGGCATGCTTTTCTGCTTCATTCTCCTTGGGATGTTCGGTTTTTTTAATTGCCCAGAAACTAACCACAAACAGTACGCCTATCACACAGAAATCAATCCAGATATTATTGAGTTCTAACGGCCACCCTTTTTCGACATGTCGGTCAAATATATTGTATAAACTGAGTAAAATGAGTACCACTGGAGCAAAAAATACAAGATCATGAAGGAGATGAGCGAATTTAGCGCCACGCCCCTTCAATTCAAAAAAATTGAAATAAAAATGCAATCCCCAAGCAAAAAATAACAGTTCGATTATAGCGATAGAGGAGAGCAAGGGTTGCTCTGAAATTAACAGACTTTGACTGGTATAAACTCCAACTACTATTTGCAAAATATAGGCCATTAAAAAGGCAAAACCGGTAATTTGTGCAAATAGTAGTTTATGCCGGGCAACCCGATAAAAACTCCAGACCATTGGAATGAAAGCTAATACAGCCATTGAAGAAGTAAGAAATATTGCAATTAATAAACTAAGCGCCAAAGCGCCCCAGAAGCTGAATATTTCATTTTGAATAACGGCAGCTTTCAGTTCTGTCTGAGTGGCTTTATCTTTAAAGAAATAGATTAAGCGATAAGCCAGTAAACTAAGCCCACCAAATGCCAGTAAATTTATCCAGTGCCAGGCAATACCAGTAGCGCTCATAAAAATAAAGGCATTAACAGCCTGCCATAGCAAACCAGCCATAGCCACGACATAGATGGTATAACCCTCAACTCGAATCAGCTTATGAGCATAGCGAAAACCAACCGTTATCATGGCAAGCCCCTGAATGGCCCAGATAATACTGGTGACATCGGCCGGTGATACCACAAATACCGCAGTTGCAAATAAAAGTCCTATGAATAGTAGATACATAGGCGCCATAATGCTCTGCATAAGATGTAAAAACCTGACCACTAGAACCAGCGCTACGGCATGGAAAGCAAACACGCCAGCCAGCACTACAGGAGGAGCTGGCACTAATAACATGGCATAAATAAAATAGAAAACATTCGCAATCAGAAGTGTTAAATCATACTTTGACAGGGTCTCTTTTAACGAGACACCATTAAATGACCAGTAATATGTGTAGAGATAAAAGAAAGCCGATAATAAAGTAATGGAAAAAATCGGATTGATTGATTGACTAATACCGATATACTCAATGACAGACAGGCTTAATATAAAATTAATTTGCGCTAAAGCGGGCCACTTTATTCGATTCGATAGATATAAATTAGCACAGGAAAGAATAAACAAATAACCAAGAAACACCAATCCAATGGAGCCGATGCTCCCAATGATAAATGGCATAAATATACCACCGACCATGGTTACAGCTGAAACAATCCTGGTTTCAAAAATAGTAGCTAGTGAAAAGGAGACTGCGGTAGCGGCCAGTAATAAACCAAAGCCAACTGGTTCACTGACCAATCCATAATAGGGGCCAATGAAATAGGCTGTCAGATAATTAAATATGACACCCAAACCAATAACACTGGCAGCATAATCCTGGAAGTCCGTTTTCTTTACCGATAATAGCACTCCGGAACCGATAATACCGAACCCAATGACAAAACCAGTCACTGCTTTTAAGGTATCATTAAATAGTGAATTGAATGAATATTGCAGTAGATACCCAAAACCAAAAGTTAAGGTTATTAAACCAGCTACCGTCATTAAAAAAACGGGCGCTTTTCCCTGTTTCTGATAATGCTGATAGAGGTTAATAAACCTATGAAAAAGATCATGAAAAGGTGCTTTAAAGACGGTAAAGGTATTTAATAGCCAACCAAGTATGGAATTAATAAAGTGAGAGACCATTAACTCTGCAAAACCTGGCTCTTTTGGTTCCACAGGTTCTTCTTTATACCCTCTAATTTCTTCTGGCTCTATCCGCTTTTCTGTTTTGGAATGCTTATTAGATAAAGCAGCAGAAGCTGAGCCTGTTTGAGCTTGAGAGGCCGCATGAGTATCTACCGATTTATTGTTTGGCGCTTCATCAGGCATATCCCGATCAATACTCAGAGTATCCTCTGAATCCTGATACTGTATAAAGGCAGCATCTTTTTTATCTGCCTGTTCTGTTGAAGGCGGCACCTGCCTGGATGCAAGTTGACGAATAGATATTAACTCAACTTCCATCTTCTCTATTTTGTCGATAAATTCTTTACGCGTATCGGCAATAGATTTTTCAAGTCCATTAATCCTGGCCTGAAATATTTGATTGTCATCCGTCATTTAATTCCCATTACCTTAATTCTCTTTAGCTCTACCTGGACTCATAGAATTTAATTAGATTAACAATATAGCTATTTTTTGCCAATTATCCCATTAATAAATATTCATAGTATGATTGTAATCAGTAGCACGCTATATAGGAAATAGATAGGCTCTGATTATGAAGCTACCACACTAGCAGAAGCAAGCAAAACGATGAATTGACACAAATACTGAAACTTGGTCTATTAATGATTGTCTTAGGTCAACTTACAGTTAGGAATAATAGCCATCATGGATGGAGCTACAGTGTTAGATGCGTGTTAGGAGAGTCTCAAATCATCTATCGCCAAACGCATTGATACGTGTCATTCGGGTGAGAATCTTGCTATGACAAAGCAGGATTGAACCTTGCATTCCATCCCAATAGGTTTGACACCGTTGCTATTGAGCGAAATAGGAACAATGGAAATGAATGAATTGAACGCCCACAGGGATATTAATCAGCTATTAGGTATAAAGCCTCCGTCCAGTAGGCGTAGAAAAACCGTTCGGATCACAACCCTCGTAGTCGTGCTACTGCTGGGCGCGCTTACCTATCTGCTATTAGTGCCAGCAAACAGTACCATGCTTAGGTTTGAGACGGCCGAGGTGAAGAAGGGCGACCTCAAAGTAACCGTTACTGCTACGGGTCACCTGCAACCAATGAACCAGGTCGATGTAGGAAGCGAGTTATCAGGCACTATTGATTCGGTAAAGGTAGACTTTAACGATCATGTCCATCAGGGGCAGGTACTAGCGCACCTTAATACCGATCAACTCCTCGCAGATGTGGGCGAGGCTCGCGCTATCTTGGCATCGGATCAGGCCAAGCTTGACGAGTCAAATGCGACGGTACAGGAAACAAAGCAGGCTTTCCTGCGTTGCGAAAAGCTGGCGACTCAACAGCTCTGCTCAGGTGAGGCGCTGGATACCAAACGCGCTGCTTATACCCGTGCTCAGGCTATAGCGGCCAGCTCCAGAGCACAAGTGACTGTTGCCCGCGCCGCTCTGGAAGGCGCTGAGACTAAGCTCAATAAAGCCAATATCCTTTCCCCTATTGATGGCCTGGTGCTACAACGGAAGATCGAACAGGGACAGACGGTGGCGGCATCGTTTGAGGCACCGGTGCTTTTCACTCTGGCAGAGGACCTCACACAAATGGAGCTACATGTGGCCATTGATGAGGCTGACGTCGGACGGGTTGCTGAAGGTCAGACCGCCGAATTCACGGTAGACGCCTACCCCGAGCGCAGCTTTCCTGCCACAATCACTCAGATACGTTTCGCACCAGAGACGGTGGATGATGTCGTTACCTACAAAGCGGTACTCACGGTGGATAACGCTGATCTGACCCTGCGACCCGGCATGACCGCCACTGCGGTTATCAGCGTACACCTACTACAGGATGCGATACTATTGCCCAATGCCGCGCTTCGCTTCTTACCACCAACATTACAGGCGACCGAGCCTAGCGGTCAAATCGCTTTTGGCTCCGGTATCATGTTCCCAACTCTGCCATCGACTGCCCAGCGCAGCAATAAAACGAAAAACGGCAGGCAAAAGGTTTGGGTGCTTGATGGTAAAACGCCAAAGGCGGTGATGGTGACGACAGGTGCCAGCGATGGCATGTTCACCGAAATCAAATCGGCCGAACTGCAACCTGGGCAGGCGGTCATCATCGATACTATTGAGACAATGTGATGGGTGTTGCCTCTTCTGCACCTAATGCTCCGACCCTGCTCGAGCTGTACCAAGTCACGAAGGTCTACGGCAGGGACCAGACAGCGATGCAAGCACTACGCGGTATCGATGTGAAGATTGCACAAGGGGAGTTCGTTGCCATGATGGGGCCTAGCGGCTCTGGCAAATCCACCTGTATGAATATCCTTGGCTGCCTGGACACCCCCACTAGCGGTCACTACTGTTTCAAGGGAGTCGATGTGGGGACTCTCTCCTGTGATCAGCGAGCACTATTACGACGCCACTACACCGGCTTTGTGTTTCAAGGCTTCAATCTTCTCTCACGCACATCAGCACTGGAGAATGTTGAACTGCCCCTAATCTATCGTGGCATACCTGCCGTTAAACGCCATACAAAAGCACGCACTGCTCTTGAGGCTGTTGGACTGACAGGCTGGGAGCATCATGCTCCCAACGAACTTTCCGGCGGCCAACAGCAGCGAGTAGCGATCGCCCGAGCTATTGTCACTGAACCGGCGGTGCTACTTGCCGATGAGCCCACAGGCAACCTGGATACTGCCTGTAGCCTGGAGATCATGGCGTTGCTTGCGCATATCAATCATACGTTAGGCATTACCATTGTTATGGTTACCCACGAATCTGAGATGGCGGCATATGCACAAAGGGTGATTCGCTTTCGCGATGGTCTGGTGGTTAACAGCATTAATGCGCAGGTGGATTCATGATCCTAAAAAATGCACTGCTATTGGCACTGCGCGCCATCCAGCGCAATCTGATGCGCTCAATTCTAACATCACTAGGTATTGTCATTGGTGTCGCCTCGGTGATTGTTATGGTCAACCTGGGCAATAGCGCCACCGCACAAATCTCTCAAGACATCGCTAGCTTGGGTAGCAATCTGCTCATGGTAATTCCCGCTGGCCAATCTATTGATGATTTCAAGCTTTTTAATATAGACGATGTTGAAGCAATCCGGCGTGAAGTAAGGGGCATTTCCAGCGTCGCACCCAGCGCATCGAAAGGCATGACGGCCATCTTAGGCAACCGCAACAGGTCGACTCAGGTAACCGGCATTGATAATAGCTACTTTCAGGCCGGCAATTGGCAACTAACCAAAGGACGGGAGTTCAGTATCAGCGAACTACGTGCAGGTAGTGCTGTCTGCATCCTGGGTGGAGGCATACACAAAGAGCTATTCGGTGCACAGGAACCGCTGGGTGAAATGGTTCGCATCAATAAGCTCTCCTGCCGAGTCATCGGCCTGCTGAAATCCAGAGGACAATCATCCAACGGGGGCGATCAGGACAACCAGATATTGATGCCTCTACGCACCTTTTGGCGTCGCATAGCTGGCAATCAGAGTGTTGAGATGATCACAATCTCAGGACAAGATGGTTTCTCGACGGCTAAAATTCAAAAGGATATCGAACAGCTACTGCGTGAGCGTCGCCATATTGATGCAACTGAAGAGAATAACTTCGCCGTACAAGATATGAAGGAGATTGCAGAAACAATGGTTGGCATCACCCAGTTACTTACCACCCTATTAGGTACTGTGGCGGCAGTTAGTCTACTGGTGGGCGGCATTGGGATTATGAATATTATGCTGGTATCGGTCACAGAGCGTACCCGTGAGATCGGTATTCGCTTAGCCATCGGGGCTCAGCGGCACGACGTACTGCTACAGTTTTTAGTCGAGGCTGTAGTTCTCTCATCTCTCGGTGGCGCCATAGGCATTGTGTTGGCGCTGCTAACCTCCTTCGCATTGACTTCACTATTGAATATGCCTCTGGTACTCAATCCGGGAATCATATTGCTGGCCTTTCTTTTCTCTGCCATGGTAGGTGTGATCTTCGGCTATTTTCCAGCACGCAAGGCAGCGAGAAAAGACCCTATCGAGGCATTACGATTCGAATAGATCCTGACAGAGTAGAAGCACATGCGAACTCGTAACATTGTAAGCATATTAGGAGTTCTATCATTAAGTTATTAGCTGAACACCGTTATCCTCTGTGTTCGCTAGGCTACAGCGTGAAAGCACGCGGTCCAACTGATCTTTTTAGGTTGATGCGGTTCGTACCGCTCACCGCATCCTACGCAATCGCGTATTCAAAAAGAGTTACCTATCGGTTTAAAAATACCATGGAATATCTCACTCAAATATTGGAACATAATCGAAAATCATGATGCGGTTCGTACCTCACCACATCCTACGACTTTTGCGAATATTTGCGGCATGCTTTTACAACACCCTCAGGAGGGAGAAGGGACGCACGATGCTAGATTTTCTTGTCTCTTGGCATATGCATACTTATTAAAGCTTTGCTAAAGTACTTTATGAGTTGTTAAATGGAATAGAATATCAGGCAATGGATGGGCTGAAAAAAGAGCGCAAGTTCTTATACATTTTATCCCTTAATGGTGGGATAGGAACCTACCTTACAACTTTTGCGACACCCTCTAAAGGGAGAGGGTGTGTACTTTTCGAGCACATTGTAAACATCAGCTTATATGTGGCACCCAATGGCTTGTCACTCCGGGGTTCGAACCCCACATCCCCTCTCCCCTTGCGGGAG
>JARRQF010000151.1:0-8664 GCA_037382065.1 Candidatus Thiodiazotropha sp.
GACGTAGAGGTTCTCTCTCTGCCAGTACTTCAAAGTACCGATGCACTGGAATAAATTCGCCGTAGTCACAAACACGCTCATTCACCCCATCCAATAGCCAGGCACGCTCCTTCTCGCTTATTAGTGGGATCATCGACAGTCGTCCCTCTCCCCCTTTCGATAGCCAGTGCAGAATAGTCTCATAGTGCCTAGTCAGCTCGCCCGCCTCCTCCTGTGTAAAAGCACCAAGAGAAAAATCGAGATCCACTTCGACCCGCTCGGCATCACCATACTCGCGTACAAAAATCTCCACAGGGGTACGCTCAACACCATTAAGCAGTACTTGTGGCACTCCTGCTGTTGCAACACCAAAGGGGAGCTCACCAAACGCCACCTGTTCATAAGAGATATTAAGATCAAACAGCTGTAACACCCCTGTTGATGTCAGCGCCAGTTCGCGATGGAGGCAACTCAGGGGATAGATGTGGTGACGCATGGCATCGCGAATGGCCCGATCGAGTCTCGCCAATAATGTCTCGATCCCAGCCTCAGAATCGATGCAAACCCGTGGCGCGGTAGTCAATGAAAAGAGGCCAAAAGTCTTCTTTGCCCGTGCCCCCTTGCGATTCAGCACTGGCATCCCAAAAGAGAGATCGCTAACATCGCGTAGACGATGAAATAAGATCAATGCAGCGGCAATAAAGAGTCGTGCAGAGGTAGTGTTCAGCCTTCTGGCGACACGCTGTAACGCCACGATCATCGAGCTATCTACATCAATCCTATGGAGTGTCGTGGCGGCTGGTGAACGACCGGAAAGCACCCCTGGCACCGCCTCCACAAAACGTTCAGGAAGAGTGCGATAGAGCTGCGTCCAGTAGTCATGACTTTTTTTGTAACGGGTCGAACTTTCTAAAACCAGGTCCGCCTCGACTGCCTCCGTGAATGGGGGAGCCTCATTAAATTCGGGCGTCTCACCGCGTAGATAAGCACTGTAAGCAACCGCCGTATCACGCATAAGAATGCCATTGGCCCAGGCGTCCATATTGATATGGTGATAGCTCATCACCCAGATATGACAATCTGCTTCGATCCGAATAAGATCAAAACGACAGGTGGGCCCCCCCTTAAGAGGGATAACACGCTGCCCTAAGGCCAGACACAAACGCTCGGCTGCACCGTATCGATCGCGTTCCTGGGTGAGGTCATGAAGAGTAAGCAGTGATTCGTTATGCGCCAGCTCTATCTGCGTCGGCTCATTACCTGTTTCCAATATCAGTGGGGTCAGGCGTAACGCCAAGTGACGCTCCCAGATAGATGCTAGGGCGCGCTCAAATAAAATGTGATCTAAAGGACCGGTGATAAAGCTTCGTGCGGATATGGTGTGGACAGCACTATCTGGATAGAGCTGATGCTCTCGCCAAATCTCTCTTTGGGGCATAGAGAGCGAATAGATAGCATTCCTGACCTGACATATAGGCGGCATTTGCAATGACCTTTTCTCATAGTAATTTTATCCATTACTGAGTACAGCACTAAGTAGTGCTCATGATCGATTTTCCGCTGCCTCAGACCCATTTCATCAAGGCTACCTCAACATGAAGCTTC
Organism: Candidatus Thiodiazotropha sp.; assembly: GCA_037382065.1. Lineage (GTDB taxonomy): Bacteria > Pseudomonadota > Gammaproteobacteria > Chromatiales > Chromatiaceae > Thiodiazotropha. The sequence continues at coordinate 1,585 of JARRQF010000151.1, forward strand.
CTTGATCGGCTAACGCCCTACATACCATTTCATCGGCTAAATCTTTGACTATACTGTCATCTACATTCGTGATAGCGCTTTAACGGATGAGTGATATTTCTGATAAGAAATTTAACTTTAGCAGGGATTTTCAAAACAACTAGTTAAGAAACCGAAGTCGTATCAGGCAAAGCAATCTGCTGTGCAAGCAGGAGCCGGTTGCAGACATCCGCAAGGGGGGGCGGGGCGAATGCCCCCCATGACAAGGCCCGTAAAGGCATCTTTTAACAAGGAGTATCTATGGCCGTTTTTATTTTGAACAAACAGAAGAATCCACTGATAAAGCGTTCTCCAGGGTATTAGCCATCGGTATGGTATGCCGCTACAACACAGTGACGGCTATGCTTACTTCCCACAACCAGCGATAGCATGGAATAAAAAGGAGGCAGCGAGACAGGCCGCCTGATGGCGGACGCTATCCCTCCCCGATCTGAAGAACGGGGGTTCTCGCGTAGAATCTGATGAACAACGACTCAAGCTCACCACAGCAGGCAGAATCTAGCATAACGTCTGAGGAGAACCAGGTAACCCATCTGGCATTGATTAACGATGAAGAGCAGTACTCTCTTTGGCCGTCCACAAAAGAGATACCCTTGGGGTGGAAAACAGTTTACAGCGGCACGCAAAAGAGTTGTCTTGAATATATCGAGTCGGAGTGGACCGACATGCGACCTAAAAGCGTACGCAGTTAATGTCATCACCAGCATCCTCCTGGCTTCTGTCGAATCACCGAAGCGGCGCTTCCAGATCGCCTGTTAATCGGCTCATCTGCTTCCCTCCGGCTGGGACGGGAATCGGCTTTTTCCGAAACTGGCACACACTACTCCCCCACCAAGAGATCGTACCTGTTCAACTACCTGGTCGCGATGGGCGTTTCACAGATCCTCCCATAGATAATGCCCATGCCATTGCCAAACAGGTGGCTGATGCCATCCTTGCTGAAAAGTGGGAATCGCCTCTCCTGCTTGGTTATAGTTTTGGCGCGCTACTGGCCTTTGAAACCACCCGCATCCTGGAAGAGAAGGGTATTCAACCTCAACATCTGATCGTATGCGCCAGATCGGCCCCCCAAACGTCGCCCAGACAATCACTCGCCGACCTTCCAGAAGAGACCTTGCTAGACTACGTGCGTAAACTAGGCGGACTGCCCAAGGAGATTGAAATGACACCAGAATTCATTGATATCTTTCTACCGATCATGCGTTCAGATTTTCGCGCCAACGAAGACTTTGCATGCTCAGAAGAGGTCCGTATCAACGCACCGATCACGGTATTCAACGGCCGCCATGACCAGATCATATCCAATGGCAACACACCTGATTGGGATAGGCGCACTCGAAATCACTGCCAACAGATTGAAATCGATGGTGGACACTTCTTTATTCACGACCAACCCAACAGCTTTTTCGAGCAACTTTCCAAAGTGGTGCGAAACGCATCATCACGACGCCAGCGGAACACAATATGCCCCTGCCATTAAAATCTCTCCTTAGCACCTTTTTACTTCTGTTTTATGTCACAAGACTACTGGCAGGCACTCCGCCAAAGACTACCAGTAACAATACTGAAGCAATACCTCCAAGCGGACTAGGGGCCACCACAATTGGGGAGCGGGTGCTTCTACTCAGTGACGGCAGTTGGAAGATCGATAACTACTACCGAGAAGACAAAGTATCGGCCATCACAGATCATGGACGTACCGTATCACTAACCCGAAAACTCGATCCTAACAGTCAAAAGCCAATCCTGATTTGGGAGTACTCTGATCAGAGTACCGGACCGATTCAAATATTGGTGTCACGCGCCATTGATACAGGAAAAAGCATACATAGCAACACCGATAACTGTATACCCGTCATTACCGCTCGAAACCTTTCCAAGCTATCACTTTTTCGGGTCATTGCAGAGCTTTCATTCCAAACCAGTGACGGCAACATCGCCTCGACCAGTGTTATGCTTGGTCCTTTGGACCAGGGTGAAGAAGAGGAAAAGGTAACCAGCCCCATTTACGTAGACAAATGCCAAAACCTGACAGCGATGCTGCATATCCCCTACTGTTACTTTAGCAACGGCCTTGATTGCACCAATACGGTGGAAACGTCCCGCTACGGCACTATCCCCGTTCAGCTGGCACCAAAGCCATCATTGTGACTACTCCCCGCCCGGCGCAACAAGTTGCTTTGGGCGAGGCTTCTTGCTTCAACGTCCGTAACAATCAACTAAAATGTGGGAATGAAATATAGTTAACTCATATCGAGGAAAAGATGACAGTAACCACATGGAATATCATCGGGCATCGAGTGATCGGTTTACGGCGTTCCATACTGAGATCATTCCTCCATCTGCTCCTAGCCGTTGGGCTTTTAGGCGCTATCCTATGGCCAACTCATCCGCAAGCCGGCGAGGCTGCTCCCTTGCCAACCCCATCGGGATTTGAAAACTATACAGGAGCAAAACTTGGTGGATTTCAGCTTTCCACCAAGCTGCAGGCTGGGCTGAAAGCAACGGATAATATCCGTCTTGACCCTAGTCAAAAAAACGATGTCATGCAACTTCTTAACCTTAATACGGCAGCAAAATCAGACTGGCTGAAACACGCCCTTGCGGCCACCGCCTCCTACCTGTCACAAAAAGCCAGCGAAACAACAGACGAAAATACCCATGCCCTCTCAGCCACGCTTAGTGGACGTATCGATATTAATAACGAACTTAATTTCAAGCTCGGCACACTACGTCAAGAGAGTATCATTGGAAAAAATAACCCATTGCAATTCAGCGGCCTTCTGCACGGCACTTCGCGTTCAAATATTATTGAAGCAGGACTGGAGTGGGACAATAAAAAGGCATTCATTAATTTGCTAGGCCGCCACCTGAAGACCACCACCCACAATGAAATTGACCTTATCGAGTTTAGCGAATTCCAAAACCTGGACCGCAATGAGTCTGAACTGACGCTTCAAGTAGGAAAGCATTGGAAATGGGGAGAATACTACCTCCTCGCAGGCCCTCAGGAAGCCAGATATACCGGCTCCACCACAATCCTCTCGGAGGATCGCGACTCCACAGGAGGACGCCTGGGTGCGGGGATTGAGTTTGAACAAAATGATCTTCAGGGAATCATCCGTATCATTGCCTTCAGACAATATTTCGACGCCCCCTCCATACCCGATGTAAAATCCACCGTTGGTACAGCACAACTCATCTATAAAATAGATGATCGCTGGAGCCTCAGCGGCATTCTCGAACGCAACTTCGATGAGACCAATATTACCTCCTCAGGCGGGCTTTTCACCAATCTTGCCGCTTTTGGCATCCTCTATGTTCCACGCAAGGATCTCTATTTCAAACTAAGCCCTGCCTACCGCCTTTATGAGATAGCAAACACCTCATATGAAGCTCGAAGCACCGCACTTGACGCCAGCCTAGGTTGGCAGATAACGGAGCGAATCGAGCTGCTGACCAATGTCACTCTGTCAAACCAGACCGTCAACGATAGCTTCCTCTCAAACTATGATTACAGCGAAAAAGCGCTGACTCTCTCCGCCGTCATTACGTTATAAATTTGCACCATCAACGCTACCCGCAAGGAGCCGCTTATGAGCAAATTACTAAATAGCCCAGCCTCCATCACACGCCTCACAACAGCGTGCCTGCTCCCCCTTATGTCGATAGAGGCGACAGCAGACCAACGCTATGTTTTTATCGGCGACAGCCTGGTCGACAACCAAAATAGCTACATTGCAACCACTCTAATAACGCCCACCAATGTCATCCCCGCCACCCCACCCTACTTTGATGGTCGCTTCTCAAATGGTCCCAACTGGACCGATCGGCTTGCCCCGACCCAGCTCTACTATATGGATTACTACTTCAGTAACCCAGAGTGCACGACCGTCAATAGCAGTAACGGATTGGCAAGCCTATGTGGCACAACCGTTGATCCAGGCACGCAACCTGGACTCAGCCTCAGCTTCGCCTTCGGTGGCTCAGAAGCAGGAACCGCGCAGCTCCCTACCGCAGCACCCGGCATGATAAGCGTGTTGAATGACCTAGCCAGCTACAATGATGCTAACGTCGTGGCAAATCTCAACGGTGCCACCTTCGCATTTCTGACGGGAGGAAACGACTACACCAACTATGTCTTTACGGGGGGAGACGGTGTGAGTGAACAGGCTATTGTTAATCAGACTTTAGGCTACATTGGCCAAGGTCTGGAAATGGCAGCAGAGATGGGTGCCAGACGCGCCATCGTCCTTAATCTATTCGACTTGGCACGGGTTCCCTCCCTGGGCGAATACTTTAATGCCTCTCAACTTGCCCAATCCGGCCGTCTATCAACCCTTCACAACGCTGGACTGAGCGGCACCATTGCGGCAGCAACCCAAAACACCGGACTGGATATCATCCTGGTAGATCTCAATGGACTCTATGAAGATATCTACGCCCATCCCAGTCGATATGGCTTCACCAATACCACATCAGGCTGTATCACCAGCGACGCCAACCATACAGCAACCGGTGAATGTCCAGACGCAGCGAGTGAAAACGCCACCCTCTATTGGGATGGACAACACCCTACCACCAAAGCACACGACTATATATACCAGCTCACCAACGCCACGCTCGGCGCGGTAGATGAGGACGGTGGTTGGCTTGCTAGCCTGGCAGATGCAGCACTGCTGCCACTTCGCAGCCTCAATGCATCCATTCGTAACCATTTTACCGACCACCCATCCAATCACTCTCCAACGATAAGTCAACAAAGTGATAGTAATAAAACCCTCTTCGTGCAGCTTGAAGGAGGCAGGGGGAAACGCGATAACCATGGTGATTTTCCTGGCTATAACTACGACATGAACAATCTCATCATTGGTCTCTCATACACAACAGGCGAGATCGACGACAACCTACGAGTTGGCGCACACCTTAGCTATTCCGGGCTTGATGCCAATATTACAGGTGGCGGTGAGTTCGATAACCAGAGCGCGGGCATAGGTCTCTTTGCCGTACACCAGCACAATAATCTCTCACTGGGCATCCAAACCAACCTCATGCACTACGAAATAGAGAACATCCATCGCAACACCCGCTTTTCTGTGCTGCCGGAAGCACATGGCAAAACCGATGGATTGGGGATAACCCTGGAAACCCAGGCAACATTGAGTCACGAATTCGAACGCGTAAGCACCCCTGGCGGCCTGGCCATTTCCGGACGTCTATCGGCAAGCCGTGTGCGGATCGATGGCTATAACGAAAGCGACGCAGAGTTTCTCAATCTCAACGTGGAGGGGAGCGACCTATCCGAAGCCCTGGCAGGGATTGAAATAGCTACCTGGAAAACCTTCCACACATCAGCCGGCACAGTACAAACCAACATCTCCCTGGCATACGATTACGACCTACTCAATAAAAAGCGAAAAGCCGATGCGAGACTACCCTCAGGACAGGCCATCCATGCCTCATCAAGCGTCGCAGAGCGCGGACAAATCAACCTGGAAGGCTCTGTGCAACTCATCAAGAAAGAGAATCTAAACATCAGTCTGACATTAGATGCCACATTCAATAACAGCTGGAAATATCGCCAATTCATCCCAAGAATCAGCGTCGCTAAAGTCTTTTAGTTGGATTAGGCTATCGCCAAGCCGGAATTTTTTAAGCTCTAACATTAAAAGAATGCAAGGCAGTTCAAATGCCACGAAAGTTAGGCGAGTCCGAGTTACCCATTTGTTATGTAAAATCAATAGAGACTATTCATCAAATGATTTCAGTAATAACTCCCTGTACGTATTCAACTCTTTATCTTCATTCGCCAACATTTCTGTATAATTTTCCTCTGTAAGCAACTGACCTTTTACATTATAATCATACGAGATCTTATTTATTGTATTCTTATGCACGATCAGCGCTCGATTTGGATTTTCGAATAAAATCACTTTGCATAAGTTCCTATTTGAAAGATCTCTTAATTCTTCTGCTTGTTGTCTATCCGCCGGCATCACCTCAGTTACATCAAAACCACTCGTTCTGGCTACGAGCCTATACACTTTTACTGATAATTTCTTGATTTTAGCTAATATCTCGTTTGGAAGACATGGCTTTTGTGCAAAATCATCCATTCCAGCATCAAAGCATGCTTTCTTATGTGATGCGCTGGCCGTTAATGCCAATATTGGAAAGTAACTTGACATTTTTCTTATTAATTTTGTCGCTTCAATACCATCCATTTCCGGCATATTCACATCCATAAGACAACAATCATACTTTCCATTATTCTTAACGGCATATTCCACTGCCTCTCTTCCATTTGAAGCCATATCATACCGAAATCCATGTTTTCTCATGACCTCTCGATTAATCATTTGTATTGTGAGATTATCTTCAGCGATTAAAATATTCATTCCATGCACCCTCTCCCTTTACTCATATAAAAAAATGAACAGCTTCCGTTTTTTTAAGGCCTTTCTTTATACTCCATTTTAGTCTTTAATGCCTCATACACCGGCTTGGTGAAGTTGGCGATTTTTTTGGAACAAAGAATGTATCAGCTTTACCAAGTCAGCGTCATATATATAACTTGTTAAATTCATTACCCATCAAATAGACACCCTTCAAACTGTTGATTTTCATCATTAATACAGCAACTCTAACTAGTATAGACACCCATCCAAATCAGAAAAGGGTGATATTGCAATTTTGAAACTGAGTAATGTTATATTATTGGTTTTGAGTGAGTGTGGCTGGCTCCAGAGTCTATTTAATCACTACGCGACCCTCACAATTGCAGTGAAGATGCCAAGAGCGACGAAGGAGCGGCGAGTTTTGATGTCCGAGTGCATTGCAAACATCTGCTTACACCCAGACACCCATCCTAAGAGGGTTACTCTCCCGACAAATCTGAGCATGTTGGGATGGGTGTCCAGGCAACTGCTATTTAACCGTTCAAATAACTCGTCAAACCTTTAGATTTTTTTATGCGTTTAGCAAAACCGATACTAAGCAGCCCTAAGCCAAATAGGTAAAAAACAGAAGGTTCAGGCACTG
>JARRQF010000152.1:0-8623 GCA_037382065.1 Candidatus Thiodiazotropha sp.
GTTAATGGCAAGCTCGCCATTCTCATCATTAGCATGTTGATGGCGCATCAAACACCTCTCTCTGCCCCACCATCGGAGCCAAATCTATGTTGCAGGTCACTAGAGAAGTAGTAGCCAGAAAGTGATGTGACCAAACCAGCCATGGTCGTGATCAGTGCTTGAGAGATTCCACCGGCCATACCACGTATGTTGCCAGTGCCGTGTTGTGCAATGACGTAAAATAGATCAATCATCGCTTCAATTGTACCGAGCAACCCCAGCATGGGTAAAATTTGCACTAGGGAGATAATCAGTGGTAACCATCGCTGACTTTGATCTGTATTAGCCCGCGACCCAGCATACCAAAGCTGCAGATAGCTGTGGATGATCAGTGTCCACATCAGTAGTGACAACAGTAGAATAATGAGCAGAATCATCCCGCCCTGCTCCAACAGGCTCAACGCATCCAGTGGTATCCAGCTGCTGATTAGTTCCATCTCAGATTCCCGATCTGGTAGCGACCAAAGAAGCGCTCTGTTGATCAAGCAGGCGAACCACCCGATTACTACGTTCAGAAAGATAGCTATGCAGCAGTACCAGGGGAATCGCCACCGCTAATCCCAGCTCAGTTGTCACCAATGCTTGAGATATGCCGCCAGACATGAGTTTCGGGTCACCAGTACCAAAAAGCGTAATGGACTGAAATGTTTCAATCATTCCGCTTACTGTACCAAGCAAGCCAAGCAGTGGGGCAACTGCTGCAAAGATGCCCAACAGTCTCAATCCTTTTCTAAGACTTGGCAACTCTTTAAGAATTGCTTCGTCCAGATACCTCTGTAATGCGTCTGATGCCATCTGCGTATACTGGCGATCAATGGAGAGTAGTCGGCCAAGTGGATTATCCGCTCTCGGCTCAGGGCTATTTAGCTGACGCTTAACCCGACGTCCCACCAAAAACAGGCTAATCAGGCGCTCGATAATGACCAAACCACCGAGCAGACCTAAAAACAGTATGAAATAGCCAATGTACCCCCCTTGCTGGATCCGCTCAAAAAAAGTGGGCGATTGCACTAGCAGGGAAAGAATAGCACCCCGAGAGGGATCGATAGCAACCGTCTGCAATCCGCTATCACCATGTTCCAGTTGCTTTGCCATCAACTGATAGCGAGGGGTTGGCTGCCTGCCCAACTCAACGAAGCGGGCCGTTTCTGGTAGGTATCTCAAATAACGGCCATTTGAAAAGGCATTAAACAGGCCGATAGCAGTAACCTGTTCACTCTGCTCTTCCCCAGAGGTTAAAATCACTGGCAGTGATGCCTGCCAGATGCGTCCCGATTTTACAATCCGCTGCAAAAAGATCTCCCACATATCCTCCAAACGCTCAATAGATGGAAGTGAACGGCTGGCGGCGATCTCCTGCAAAACAGGTAGGTCATCCTGCAGAACAGCTGATGAGAGATCATTCTTAAATAGGTTCAGACTTTCTGAGGCCACTTGACGTACCACACCAAACAATTCACCAAAGGTGCCAGTTCTTGCTTTAAGGCGCTCACGAAGTTTATCCAGCTCCATCTGCTGACTCTGATAACGTGTTTCAAGCTGTTGTTGACGTAGCTTTTCTGCTTCTATTTGCTGTTTGATAGCTTTTAGTTGGGCTGCTCGCTGGTCGTGAAGCGCCAAAAAACGTTTTTCTCGATCCAGATCCCGCTGCTGTTGAACCTGACGAGACTGCTCTACTTGTTGCAAAAGCTGCTGCAATGGATCACCAGCAGCGACAACCGTTTGAGGTGACATCAGAGTGCTCAATGCCAAGCCAGTTAATAAAAACAGCCATCTCATTGCAGGGACTCCTCTGGAACAATAAGAGGCAGCACCATTAAGTCAGGAGGCAACTGTTTGCGAGCAATACGAATGGCTTTGGTAAGACCCGCCATATGCCCAGACTCAAGAGAATTCCAAGCGCGTTTTTGATTATTCCAAACACCCCCCTGCTGACCATCCAGGGTTTGATAGAACAGAGCCATGCGACCCAGGCGCAGAAAATCGACCATTACTTGACGGCCATCCTGTTGTAGCATCTGCCCCTGATAAGCCTCAATATTGCGACTATAATCCACTTCAATCTGATAGGCTTCCAGTAGCCGTCGAAAACGCTCAGATATCTCACCACTGCGCTGAGCAAATAGTGTTTCCAAAGTATCCAGCCTTGCTTGACGCTCCTCTTGCAGAAAAGGTGTATCTAATTTAATCAGTTGATCCAAGGTCTGAAGCATCTTCTGCATCAGTGGATCAATCTCGCTACGGACATGTTCGATATCTTCCAACTCGACCGAAATACGATCAATCTCAGTCGCTTGAGACTTCAGTTTCGATTGCAGATCGTGGTTGGTTTCGGTCACTTGATGCAGCTGCTGGGTTAACTGACGATACTCCTCGAGCATCTGTCGTGATTCGTCATCCAGTCTTTCGATAGTCTGTTGAGAGGCTTTTGCTGCTTTTTGGCCACTGACCTGCAGATCGATCGCCTTCTCTAGGCTACCTTTTGCAAATAGGCTTTCGAGGAGCCCCATACTGCAGCATAATATAAATATGATAGTGATTAATTGTTTCATTGTGTTTTTCATTAAACCCCAATCAACGCAAGGATTTGTAAGCATGCTATCTATTTCAACATAAACTTGGTGTAGGCATCATATGAGTCCAGATATTGAGACTCAATCCAAATGAAAATAGATAACATCAGACCAATTTGTATAAAGCACCACACTAGAAAGCGCGCCGTCAACCGCATTGCCATGTGCAACAGAATAGGTCACATAAGAGAAAAATGGGCAGAACTTGCCAATAACCCAGCTGTATTTTTACAGTCCAGCCGTTAGAATTCCAATCTGCACTATCACTTCAGGAGATTTCCGTGGCAGAAAAACTAGTTGACGTCGCTATCCTTGGTTCAGGGACAGCTGGATTAAATGCAACCAGTCAAGTCGGACCAAGTGGCAAGAGTTTTCTTTTAATCAATGGTGGCGAACCCGGCACTACCTGTGCTCGTGTCGGCTGCATGCCGTCAAAGGCGCTGATACAAGTTGCTGAGGACTATCACCGAAGAACGCATTTTAACCGCTACGGCATCGATGGCCACACCGAACTTACCATCGACATTCCTGAAGCAATGGAGCATGTACAGGATCTACGTGATAACTTCGTAGATAGAGTACTTTCTAACAGCACCGATAATATGGGTGATAAGTTTGTCGAAGCTTACGCCGAATTTATTGACCCCCATACTCTCAAACTGGATAACGGCGACCAGGTCATTGCGCAAAATATTATCATTGCAACCGGCTCCCGTCCTATTGTACCTAAGGCCTGGGAGGCGTTTGGAGAGAAGATTCTGACTACTGACACCTTTTTTGAGTTAGAGGATTTGCCAAAGTCAGTTGCCATCGTCGGTCTTGGTGTCATCGGCCTGGAGTTGGGTCAATCCCTTAGCCGTTTGGGCATTCAGGTAACCGGTTTCGACATGGCTAACTCCATCGGCGGCACCAGTGATCCGGAAGTTTCAAAGTCTGCACTGGAAATTATGCAGAAAGAGTTTTCCATCCATCTGGGTCATGCCGTTGAAATTTCCGCTGAAGGTGACCAATTACGAGTAACCGCAGGTGAGCACTCCGTTGTGGTGGAAAAGGTGCTAGCCAGCCTGGGGCGAAGACCCAATATTGAGGGGCTGAAGTTGCAAAATGCGGGAATCGAACTAAACCAACAGGGTATCCCTCTGTTCAATCCCAATACCATGCAGTGCGGCGATTCCCATATTTTTATCGCAGGTGATCTAAATGGTGAACGTCCCATACTTCATGAAGCTGGAGATGAGGGAAAAATTGCTGGCTATAATGCCACTCACACTGAAATTATGGCGTTTAAAAGGAAAGCATCTCTGGCAATCAACTTCTGTGACCCCAATATTTGTCTTGTTGGTACTCCTTATCAGGCGTTAAATCTCGAAACAACTGCCATTGGCGAAGTGAAACTGGCACCGGTTGGACGTGCCCTGATCATGGGCCAAAACCGTGGAATCATCCGCGTTTATGCTGACAAAGTATCTGGGCTACTGTTGGGTGCCGAGATGATTACGCCTCGTGGTGAAAACTTGGCACATCTGCTTAATTGGGCGATCTCTCAACATCTAAGTGTTGGAGACCTAATCCGCATGCCCTTCTACCATCCCGTCATCGAAGAGGCTCTACAGGCAGCACTTAACCATCTGTACTCCCAAGTGGAGATGAAAAACCCAGGCCCTATAAAAGAACTCCACCCCCTTTAAGTCAGGAGAGCATGTAATGGAATCGATAGAAGTAAAATTTCCTGGTGGCAAACGGATTGAAGCCAAGGTAGGCGAATTCACCCTATTGACCGACCAACCTATTAAATATGGCGGAGAAGCTGGTGCACCAGCACCCTTTGATCTATTTCTCGGCTCCCTGGCCACCTGTGCTGGCATCTATGCCTGGAATTTTTGTGAATCTCGTCAACTATCCACCGAAGGATTGGCATTACAAATGGAGTGTTTTGATGACGAAAAGAAAAAAATGATCAGTCAGATCAAATTCCATCTTACTCTTCCTGAAGGCTTTCCTGAGCGCTATCACAGCGGTATCACCCGGGCTATGGAGCTATGTGCTGTTAAGCAGCATATGCAAAATGCGCCGGAATTCTCGATTGAGCTAAAATAACTAATAGATAACGCATTGCACCTAACAGTGAAAACCCTAGCTAGGGATTTCCCTAGCTGGGGTAATTCCCAGCTATCAATTCCCCGTAAAAACCACCTACTATATATAACCGATTAGCGCATGCATCCAAGTTGACAAGGTTTGGCTCATAGCTATGAAGGTGTACACAAAATCATCATCATGTTCCCGAAATTACGAGAACCCCGTTTTTGGGGCTGATGTCAGGTTTATCCAGGTTATATCCTCCCTATTCATGTATGGTGGATAAAATTGAATAGGGTATTAATTCTGACTATTCCTGCTTCAGCCCTACTTTTTTTGCGCCACAATAATCGCCCGGCGAGGTGAAGGATACCCTTCAACCGTATAGCGAGAATCACTCGGATCAAGGTAATCCTGTAAAGATTCAAACCGCATCCATTCGGTAGTACGCTGTTCAGCGACGCTGGTTACCGAAACATCTAATAGCTTCATATGACAAAACCCAGCTCTTTTTAACCAGACCATCAATGTCTCTGCTGAGGGAATGAACCAGACATTACGCATTTTTGCATAGCGCCCCTCTGGCACCAGCACCTCTCCTGGCCCACCCTCTATTACAAGCGTTTCCAAAACCAATTCACCTCCGCGACGAAGTGCTCCTTGAAGTTCAGCAAGATGAGCAAAGGGTGACTGGCGGTGATAGAACACCCCCATTGAAAATACCGTATCAAATGCCTGCAGATTAGCTGGCACCTGCTCGATACCCAAGGGAAAAAGATGTACCGGAAAATCTGAGCCGATAAAATGTCTTATGGCTTCGAACTGCATAATAAATAACTGTGTCGGATCAATTCCAATAACCAGCTCAGCCCCCTCTCCAAGCATGCGCCAGAGATGGTATCCATTACCGCATCCTACATCCAAAACAAGGCGATTTTTTAATGATTCAATATGTTGACTAAGCCGATTCCACTTATAGTCAGAACGCCACTCTGTATCGATATGAATCCCACATATCTGATACGGCCCTTTACGCCATGGATGAAGTTGTTGAAGTGCACTGCTGATCTGTTTCCTATCTGCTTCATCACAATCCGCTGAGACACCCGCTATGACATGATCAGTCTGAAAATCAATTGTGGAGACTGAAACCGGGGGTAATTGTGACAAAGCTTCAAGCCATTTGGACATATCCCCATGTGGATTATCCTGCCAGACAGAAGCCACTTGCTGTGGAAGAATATCTAACCAATGACCTATCGGCAGATCCATATAGGGTTGCCGCCAATCCCATCCATACTTCATTTAATTGCCAATAGTGAAATAAAATTAAAGCACTGAAACCAAACCTCAACGGTTGAAAAACCTACATTTTGAAGACGTGCTATATGGCATTCCAGGGTTTCTGGTATTAATACATTTTCTAATGCAGTCCGCTTCTGACTGATCTCTAAATCTGAATAACCTTGTGTTTTTTTGAAACCATGATACATCTCTGTAAACAGCTGCTGAGATACCTTATCGGAGAATGCAATTTTTTCTGAAAGAACCAATAAGCCATCTGGCAGCATGCCATCATAGAGTCGTTTTAAAAATTGTAGCCGATCCTCTGCTGGTATAAATTGCAAGGTAAAATTAAGAATTGCCATGGATGCCTGTTGAATATTTATATCTCGCACATCCGAGCATATTAAACGAATTGGGGTGTCACCCAATCCCACAGAAAGACGATCAGCGGCCTGAGTCAACATAGCCATAGAGTTATCAACTGCAAACAGATAGTAGTTATTGTGCTCCACCATTGACGCCACCGCCATGCTAGCCGCACCCAATGAACATCCCAGATCATAACAACATGTACCCGGCTTCACGCACTGACTTGCCAAACTACCAATCATATTAATAATTGTTGCATATCCAGGAACTGAGCGATTGATCATATCAGGAAAAACCTTCGCTACACGCTCATCGAAAACGAAATCGGCAATCACCTCATGGTGGTTCGCATAGATTCTATCTCTGCTCATAGCTTACTCTGAACCAGCTGTTCTCCAGATTCCACTTCGACCATACTCAATAGAACATCTCCAATAACAAACATAACCACTCGAGAAGTCAAATACACCTAATATACCTCGTCATCGCGTCTATCTAGCAGTGGTTCCGTCAGTGTCAAGTTGGCGTTGATCGCCATTCTTACTAACTCAGCAAGGGATTCGGCACCCATCTTTTCCATAACCCTGGCGCGATGTGCCTCCACAGTCTTGGAGCTGACTTCCAATACAGCTGCGATATCCTTATTTGACTTACCATTGGTAACCATAACCATTACTTCATGTTCTCGTGGCGTCAGACGCGCCAACCGAGTCGCTATCTCTGCCCGTTGAGATTGCATATCGCGCTGCTTTACATTCAATGCCATAGCATGGCGTATGCTTTCCAACAAGAGTTCATCATTAAATGGCTTTTCTATGAAATCAACAGCACCCGCCTTCATCGCTCTGACCGCCATGGGCACATCTCCATGCCCAGTAATGATAATGACGGGTATTGCGATCTGTTTTACCCTTAAATACTCTTGCAATTCAAGGCCACTCATTCCTGGCATACGGACATCCAGCAACAAACATCCAGATCGCCCTGGATAGTAGGTCTGAATAAAAGCATTTGCGGAATCATAAGTCTCTACTTGCATGGAAACCGATTCAATCAGCCATTTCAGAGAGTTCCGCATTGCCTGGGGCTTCTCTCCCCTATGATGCATCATCGAAGGACAGCCAACTCGGGTGGGAGCGAGAGCGGCGACAGGAGGAGGATGGAGAGGAGGGGACCGATCGTGCGGAGCTTCTGGCACCTACATGGCTGGCCCCAGAGGAGACAGACCTCAAACCCGTCGGTGAAGCATGCTGCCACTGCGGCAACATAGATACAGTCGTGGGACACGCGGTGCCCAAGCGTCGAGAGGAAAGCCAGGGAGATGCATACCCAGCCGCTGCGCCAGGCGGAGGAGAGCCAAGGCGCTCAGTTGCCGCCGCCACAGACCATTGGACTTCTTGCCACTGCCGCCGCCAGACAACATAGGGAAAGGAGAGGGGAGTTCATGGGGAGAAGAGGCCTTTAGGGAGATTGAGCGCTCAAAAGAAGAAATGGTGAAAAATGACGGCTCAATCGGCCTCTGTAAGGTTAGGATACCTTGGCTGATGATTCACCGGGTTTTGCATGCACAATGACAAATGAGCGAGGGAGAGTGTGTCTCATTGACATTTTTTCAAATATCGACTTCAGACTAGCAGAAAGCGAATGGTGCATGTTCATCATGTTATAATAATAAAAACCTCCCATCTTACTATTCGACGTCCACCATTGACAAAAAAGTGCCATCGCAAAAAAGCTGCTGGGAGCAGGCTACCGCCGCCACCCATCTCGTAGAACCACATGACATCCACGGCCACCCATCCCGTAGCACCACAAGAGGTCATATGGCCATCGTCGATCACGCACATCCAGATCCCATCAATGACCTCCTTCACGCCACGCCACAGGATTTTCTTACGTGTGGGCACAAGGAGATCATCCACGCGGTGGGCATGCTTGCCGCACAGGGATAGCATTGCCTCGATGAGGATGGATTGGACCCCGGTGATGACCAGCTCTGCCTAGGCCCGGTTGCAGACCATGGTGGGCATGCAAAACATGATGTTGGCGGTAGCCTAGTCCCTACGCTGGAGTGACATGAGGAACACGACGACATTGTGGGTGAGCTCGGGGTCTGCGACCACGCCGACCAAGCGCTCATAGGTGTCGTGATCAGGATAGTATGAGGGCATGAGACCATGACGCTCCTTTGTAACAGATGACCAATCAAATGAGTAACCCAAATCAAACAATGGCTAGAACATCAGGATCAGGTAGCCATATCAGTCCATCATCCA
>JARRQF010000153.1:0-8535 GCA_037382065.1 Candidatus Thiodiazotropha sp.
TGTCATGGTTCACAAGATAAACGAGCTATATTTAATTGGTTTTTAACTTATGTTTTGCCATACTCCATCAATCACAAAGTTCCTAAGGTTATTTACTCAATAAAAACAGTATTACCTAATAAGTGGAATTATAGTAAAGCGTAAAAGAAATTTACCTGAATCCGTATCTTCGCAGTCAGGCACACTCAAAATGGAAAATGTCGAGCGGGTAGAATTAGAATAATAATTTACCTTGAACAGGAGTGTTCAGAATTCTCTGTCATTTCATTAAACTAACACAAAAAGAGGAAACCAGTAATACTTGGGCAGTCAGTGCACCGAGATAAATCGGCAAAAGATTGGCGGTGAAAGCCATCTACTTGGTAAGGATTAGCGATCCGCCAAGGCCCCGATTCATGGGCCGACATCCGTAAGGACAAGATTAAGCGTTGACAGGGGAAAGCATAGGCTCAGTATTGAGTTCCGAAAACAAGATCGAGAGTGCCGACCTCGTTGGGTGATAGGGAAGGCCACACAGCTTTATCGCGAAACCGCGAGCGATAAGGCTGACTCTCCGGAGTTTGTGGAGCAAAGGGTTTTGGTTAAAGACAACGATCGGAACAGCGCAAGGGTCAGTTATATCGCCCTTATATGCGAATATCTATTTGCACTAAGCCAGAGGAGAACTCAATATCGTGCAGTACTGCGATGACTTTGTATTGGGATTCCAATACCACAGAGATGGATAGAAATTCCTTCAAGACCTGAAGTTACACCTGCAACAATTTGGATTGAATCTACACAAGGAAAAAAGTATGAGTTGGAAGAAAGCTGAAAAGCTGATCAAGCGATTTGTAGCCAGTACCCATGTACTCCACCCATATCCGTCAGAGCGCTTTGGCGTTTGACTCGATGTAGGAGCCGTATGCTTTAGTAGCGCGTGTACGGATCTGTGCCGGGGGCCTGTCGTACTGATCAATAGGATTGGTGCGGAGGGACTCTACGGCGACTCCAAATCTTGCAGCAAAAATGATGATATGACAACCTAAGCTGAACATTTGCAAAACTCATTAGATATCAATGAGCGCTGCTACAAGCGTGCCATTCACGTTGTAGCGTGATTCACCCAGCGGGTGACTATGACTATCGAAGCTATCTTCATAAAAATCAGGAATCTGCTAATAGAATGGAGCGGTCAACTGATTTTTTAGGTTAAAATTTCTATTTCCTCCTAATTTCTCTACTCTTACAACCAATAAACTAGTTGTGTCATTGGCGGGGCAGGGCATAGCCATCTTAACGACGCTCTTTATGTATGTACTATTTGAGTGGGTGTCTTTCTTCGCTTTTTCGCTTCGGACTTTCGCTTTATATCCCCGCCCACATCGGGCGAGGGTTTACGCGAGTTTGCTAAAAGGCGAACCTAGCACCAAAGCCAAGAGATTCTGCATACAGGCTTGCTTCAACACCCGCCGAAAGGTTGGGCATTAGGTAGTATCTGGCACCAATTGTAATTTCTGAATCATCACTATCTTCATCCTTACTATTACCAGCATCATCAAAACTCCACTCTAGCTCCGAGTAAACTTCTAACTGTGAAGTAACCATACCACGTACCCCTCCAGTGAGCGCAAAACCCACATCGTCATCATCCTTTCCGTGGTCGTAATCAACATCAATCTTGTAAATTGAGAACTGTAGGTTCGCATTCCAATTATCACTTAATGGATGAATATACCCAGCAAAAGCCGCAATAGTATCAACATCTACATTATTCGCTCTATACAGCCTAAATCCACCTCCTACATAGAGATTGCTCATAAACTGATAAGATCCCCCAAACTTAAATCCATCTTCAGATCCTTGAATTGTCGGTATGTAATAACCCTCAACATAGCTATAGCTAAGATCACTAGCATGTAGCGGTGAAAAAGCCATCCCTGCCAAAGCTAAAAATACAACCCCCGCCCTTTTTGTAACTATATTCCAATTCATTAATAACTCCCATTCAAATTGATTAGATTTCCAGATAGTCAGTTTTGATGCAAGATTTGGATGGGTGTCTCGACTAGTGCGACTAGTGAGTATGAGAGCGGATACTGCCCTTGCATCGCAGGGCTCTGACGGTCATAAAGCACTACCACAATCCATCAGGTCCAAAAATGCCGCTCGCCAGAATATGATATATCAGGCACTAAATAGCATAGATCGTTACCGAAACGATGACGTAAAGCACCGACACTCTAGATCGTTCGTTTACAATCGCGTTGAGTGCCGGAGACATAAAAAAGATCTTTTCTTAAATGGCTATTCCAATTTTTCTGATGGGCTTGTCCAACAAACGGTTCAGATCGTGATTCGCTTTACTCTCACGATCTAACCTTATTCGTTAGACTACCTTTAGAATCCCATTTTTTCTATAAAAGGTCTGTTATCATTTCTACTAGAAATAAACAAAGATAACAGTATAAAAAGCACCACGATGAAACATAAGCCGTATAAACTGAGTAACACTAAAGAAATAGTAGCTACTTTTTGTGTTGTTCTGATTTTTATGTGCTTAAACAAACGCCACATGATAATAATTGATATAACTATTGAAGCAGAGATATTCCAATAACTGTTACTTCTATCATCAAAAATGAAGCCTGCTGTAATTATAAAAACTGGTAATGAAGCAATTGCAATACGTGAAAAATTAATAGGCTTAAATTCATAATTTATTAAGCACTTTTTGTTAAAATCAAGTGTAGATTTTCGAATAAAATAAATAATGGCCACTACAGCAGCTAACGAAAATACCAAAATTGTTACTTCCATGTTTTACCTCTAATAAAAATATTGTATTAACGAAATCTCGGACATCCATAATATATGACATAGATCCTAGCCCATACTCCACAGTAATCAAATCGATAGCATCCGATAAGTCCGCCCAGTCACCTCCTGGCTGCGACACCAAGCTCTACTTTGCTCCTGGGCAAATGTCTTAATCCTATCCAGAGCACACGGAATAGAATAAGAGTTGCGATTGTAGTGCTCAAAACTCTTTCCATTGTAAGGATCTTTTCCGTACAACCAAGCGCGGTACACACAGCGTGGCTGTAAGTCGCTTCTTGAAGACTGATCAGTCTTTGGTGGGCAGTGGTCATCCTAACCTTCTGGAGCATTCCATAATTGAGCCGGAATAAGATTATCTTATGGGCGTTGGTTTGTCGAGTATATAACAGGTGTCCTATATCTTTCGTGGGAATGCATACCCTCACATGACCAAGCTCTCTCCAGGTCAATCAAATAACTTTCACCAGCATCATACCTCGCACTGAAATAGCGCGAATGCATTGCTCGAATCTTAACCGAATTGCTACGATATTGGGTTTTATTGGTGCTGTATTCAGCTCCTCTGCCACTCATTTGCAATTCACCTTTTGGATCGTGGTCAGGATATCCTGGCCATTCAGGAGCAATTGGATCATAATGATGTGTGGACAACCGTAGGGTGTTGTAAAAGTTGTAGGATGTGGTGAGGCACGAACCGCATCATGGTTTTCGGTTATGTGCCATTTGAAGTGCTGAAGTACCGGGACAGTCACCGTTTAGGATGGTCTAAAATCATTCAAAATCAGATGGTTATTTTAAATGCCACTACATTCGCAGTAACGTTTAAATAGTGAGTGTCCTCGTCTATTGGGATGGATGTCTTTGTGATGTTAGCCAGATGTTTATGTAGTATCAGTATTCGCCGATATAATCTAGAACCAGTGTTCTGGGTTTATCCTCTGAACGTGTCATCCTGATACCATTTGCAGCGAATACCCACGCAAATAAGCGACGCTCTTCTCTACCTTGGATAAAGCCACCAGATGAAAGTGTAAAGAATGTATCATTTCTTATTTGCCGCCCATCTACCCCCACCAAACATGCCGTGGCAAATAGCTCTAAGAACGACGAAGTGGATGCTTGTGAAAAATCTACTTTCTTTCGGATAGCTTTTTTCCTTATTTGCGCTGTTTCTTGTAGAGCCATGTCATTGTAAACAGCCAAATCCTTTATCTTGTTCAACTCCTCAGACGGCAAGTGCGCGACTTGAAATCCATCCATATCGTTCCAAATTATGAGTTGTAATGCTTTCTTGATATCTGTACTTCTCTTAATTAGCTTAGAAGTAGCTTCTGTTGCAAATGCAGGTGCTTTGCTCTCAATTGCTTTTGTTTCTACTACACCGAAAAATTCATCTTGCACCTTATTCTCCGTTACACTGGCCTGAGATGTTGATACAATTCCATACATAAGCATCAAATAAGAGATAAGATATAATGCAATAGTGTCAATATCTTTGTATCTCATTGATTTAGTATAAAATATACGAAACTCTTCTGGTATTTTAGTAAATAATGTATCCACTTTATGTCCCATACTGTAAATCGATTATTCTATAGCTCTCTCTGTGAGCATAACTCCCGCAGCTCAATCTGGTACCTTGAAGTTAATTATAACTGGTTTGCGCTTACCTGGACACCCATTCTAACAGATCGTATTGCTCAGAGTGATGAGTCTCTTAGAGTGGGTGTCCAGGTAACTCCGATGGAATATAAAGGATAGTGGTATTGGCTATGTAACCAAGTTCGAGGTAGATAAATCATTCATGGATAAATATCAAATCCAACAGGTAGGTGGCTTACATCATACGGAGTGGTGGGTTCCAGCGTAGGACCTAGAAGAATTGAATTCGAATATTGTCGGTCTAATTGAAGTATTGGCGAATATTATGAAAGCAGATAAAAATATATAACGAGACAAGGGGGCTCGTTGATATAATTGTTAAATGTGAGCAAATAGAGGAAAATGGAAGGCATAACTAGAGAAGAGTTAGAGAAGGTAATCAAATTTATTTGTGAAACTGATGATGATCCTATTGTCTTTGGAGTGATGGATGGAGATGCCCCTCTAAAACAAATAGCGGACTCATTTACTCAATATATAAAAAGGGCTGCGGGTGTCGACATTTAACGAAGTGTTACTGGGGACAAACCTACGCTGTGCTCCGGTTTGCCCCAGAGCACGATATTAGGTTTATTACAGATGTTTGAACGCAGAACGATAAAGGTGCTTTTTGTAATTGCTGTAGGATATGCAGGACTTTGGGTCCCCTATGTCGTTTGGCAAGGGAATTTACCAGCCTATCTGACTGCGCTCTATGCTGTTTTAGGGCTAGTCCACACAATACCCGTTTACATCTTGAATGGTATAGGAATTCCCGAATTGCTCCAGAATAATGGTCACTGTGGATGGGGGTGGTGTGGTCCAACTGTTTTTGGTTACCTTGTGCTTGCAACGTTTTGGATAGTTGTCGCATGGCTGGTTGCTTGGTTTATTTCAAACCTGCCAAGTGCAGGCAAGGAACGCTCCTGATGTCGTGCCCCTACTGCAACCGTTATGATCCATCCTTTCCAAGGAAAATAAATTGAATAAAAAGGGAATTATAGCACTAATCTTAGTCGCTCTTATTGCTACTTTTACAGCACTTGCACACCTATCATGTATATTCCTTGGTCCATCTTGTTACAAGGCTCAATTGGCTCCATCAGAAATTATTCAATCTGCAATAGACGGTACGTTTTTGGCTCCAGTTAGTACTGTTGTAATTTCTGCACTTTTTTTGTTATGCGCAGTATTTGCCGTTTCAGGAGCAGGGTTTATTAAGAAGCTGCCTCTATTAAAACCAGTGCTAATCACCATTTCCGGGTTATGTCTAGTTAGGGGAATAGTTACTATACCTTTTTCATTTCTATTCCCCGAAATGGTGAGCACATTTAGTATTGTCGCTGGATTTATTTGGTTTTTATCGGGCATTTTATACTTATACGGTTTTATCCATGTTCGTAGTTCAGGCTCATAACAATGCCATTAAGTATCGATTCGATGACAGTACGATTAATGAATTTTTAGACATAGCATGGTGGGATTGGAGTGCAGAAAAAATTACTGAAAGTCTTGAAGCAATAGTTGGTTGTGACCTTAATAGCGATTCAAAAGTAAGTGACTTTTAACAAAGCACTGCAGCAGACAAGCCGCTGAATGCGGCGTTAAAGCTCTATGGTCGTAATATGCCATCTATAGAAATAGTTAAGGACTTTAACCAGTATTACTTTGAGTCATCGAGCTCTGAGCAAGAGATAGTGTTAATAAAGTCAAAGTGGGATAGCTGGAAGACCGTAGACGAATTTGCTGATGCATGTTTGGATCATGCTTGGGGAAAGAGAGAAATGAAGAAAAAAATCCACGGTTTCTTTGTCGAATTCGTAAAAGACATTTCAGTATCACTGAAGGAGAAGCGGACATTTCGGTGCAGGACTGCGCTAGCGAATTTACGTTGGTATGCAACGACTGGAATACCAAGGCTTTAATGTGGAAAGAGAAATCATTCTATTTCATGCCATGTTGGTCTACTACTGCATAGCTTTAACAAGTTTGTCAAAAGGACGCTGCTGACCGCGCCATTTACAAAAGCGTTATGTTTAAGGAGAACTGAGAGTGTCGACCTGTATCTATGGATTCATTGAGGTAAAGCTGTTTGATACTGGCTTTGATAACTGGTATTCCGCAATCGACATTAGTGCAATTTTTACTGGGAACTACGATATTTTCGGCTGTTTATTTGGTGTAAGAAACCCGTCTAATTTCGCTCCACTTTTTGCTGATAGAGGGCTTCCAAAGGATTGCTGTGACAATATTAAAGAAGATTTCGAATCTGGGGAATATCGCAACCCTACTTGGTGTTCATATAAAGAATTAGTATGTATTGATCGAGAAGAGAAGGCTTTAGCTCCAGATAGTCGAGTATATAAAATGCATGGAGGGGTTCGTATAAAGGGGTATCCGGATAGCGATGAAGAGCGGGCTTTAGCTAAGGTTATGAGCAGGGGCGATGTACTTAAAGGCGCAGAGTACGATACTCTAGTTGAGCTGATGTCCGTATTGGTAAAGCGATACGGTGAAGAGGGTGTTCGATGGGTAGCGTACTTTGATTAGCCACAAAACATAAAGTAAACGTCGCTAAAATGACAATATCCCACCCTGCCGATGACACGCCCTATTTTTTGTTGTAAAAATAGAGAAATTAGGAAGAAATGGAGGTTTTGAGCATGAATTGTCAGTTGAAGGACACAATCATACCTCAGCCATCGCCGATTACCATGATGGAATGGCGTGTTGCTTGATGCTAGACCGGCAACTGCTGACAAGATGCTAAATTTGGGGTTCTACGATAACCAAACTTTTCGCACGTTGCTTTAAGAGCATTGACGGCACAGACTAGCCCTTTGAACCTAAAAAAATGAAACCTCGCTTATCTTCTAAGATCGTTCTACCGGTCCAATCAAGTAGCTCAATGTAATCGGTCAAGTGAAATGGTAGACCTTTGGGCATTTCATCACGAAGGTTTCCAGCAAAGGGGTGCAGATGAGCGGGCTGCCTGGTATGGCCTTCCTCATTATTTTTTATGGTATCGCTTCGCTCTTTTTACCATAAAAAATGCTCCACTACACTGGCCCGCTGACCACGGGGTTAAGTTCTTAAGGTACGCAGTATGGAAGACAATAAAATAAATTTTGCGAAATATCAGATATACAAATATGCAGAGGAATTATTTGTCTGCTTATGCGAACTGATAAAAGCTGATCTCAATGAGGCGATGAATCGACCTTCACATGGTCTGTCTGAAAAGGAACTTAACCAGGCACTGACGGAGTTTGTGGAGCAAAGGGTTTTGGCCGAGAGAAATACGAGACAACCTCCTGTGACCGGGACGCAGAACCTGGAAGAGACAGAGAGCATATCTGTGGCAAGAGATCCCGTGATGGCCAGTTTAAGCTGATCCGCCCCACGATAGCCAAGCGACAGAAGAAGAGACTCAGAGAGGTAAAGGAACAGCTCAAAAAGATGCGTTGTGTCAATGTCCATGATCAAGGGCGTTGGCTAAGGAGTCTTGTCAATGGGGTATTTAACTACTTTGGAGTGCCGGAGAACCGTAATCGTTTTAACCAGTTAGTGAGGCGTTACATCCCAAGTGTCAGGCTCAATCACCCATACCCGAGTCAACGTTGGTGCGTTTGACTCAAGGCAGGAGCCGTATGCGTTAGTAGCGCACGTACTGATGAGTTTTAGTCGGTCTCGTGGAACTGGACGCAATACTCCCGGGTGCGGCTTATTGAAGCAAAAGGCAAGAGCGATTAAGGTGTCGGGTTAATTGCCGTTGTGAATGATGGATTATTCTGGAATTCAACCTATGCATCAGAAACACGATCGAGCCTGCCATCGCCTCTATTCCGAGCCGGCACTGCTGGAGGATCTGGTGCGCCATTTTGTTGAGGAATCCTGGGTGGAACATCTCGATTTTGCTCGAATGGAGCGGATCAACTCAAAATTTCACTCCGAGGCACTAGTGTGGTGCTTCATACAAATTGACGATGATAGAAGCCTGCTCAGGCCAGGAGACAAGGCGCAATGCGCAGGGAATGGCTCGCCCTTTTCAAGCATTGCAACGCAGTATCCTGG
>JARRQF010000154.1:0-8507 GCA_037382065.1 Candidatus Thiodiazotropha sp.
ATGGAGCGGTCAACTGATTTTTTTAGGTTCAAGCATTGCAACGCAGTATCCTGGCCTGAGCAGGCTTCCCTTCGGGCGAGACGCTATCATCGTCAATTTGTATGAAGCACCACACTAGAGTGAACGTGCCAGTAATATGGTCCACGGGAGTACCGATCGGACCTCGATAACCTTGAACTCTTTTTCAATAAAATCAATAAAACCGGATTTTGACCAATGCTGCAGATGCCCTGGTGTATTTCCAAAATCTCGCCAGTAAGCACCTCGCGCCATATTGAGTATCCGCCATAACGGCTCTCTCGGAACGCTCAATATGGCATAGGGGGCTGCGGCATCGGCAAGTATTTTGAGTCCTTTCTGTGGATCATCAAGATGCTCAAGCACTTCACAGCAAACCACAAGATCTGCCTGTGATTTCAAGCCATCAATCTCATAGATATTTTTGCATTCGAAATTTACACGCGATGATGCCACATTGCCTCTGGCCATATTGAGAATGGTTTCAGATATATCGACAGCATCGATACTTGCGGGGGTTCGTTCAAGTAATACCTTAGTCACATGCCCTTCACCGCAGCCCACCTCAAATATCTTCTGAGGAGCAACCTCTGCTGCCAGGTCTCCCACAGCACGACAGAAGCGGTTAGTTAGAAAACGTGTTAATAGATTGCCCGACTCATATTTATCGGTAGTATTACCAACAACGATACCGTTTTCTACCAAGGGCCCTCTGTGCTCTTTCATCTTCCGCCTTCTTCTGTAACGTTATTTGGTATTCTATTGTCAGAGTTTGCCGATAAAGATTCAACCCACTTTTCTTTTATACCAGGCAGCAGGTCAAGCAACATAAGAAAATTCAGACTGATAAACATCAGTAACAACGGCATGATTGGTATAAAATGACGAATCTGCCCAATTAACGCTTGTTGAGTGAAGTCGTCAAATAGTGCAAGTACACCCAGCCGAGCGAAGATCCCCAAAAAGGCCATTATTGCACCGGCCAATAATATATTCCGATAGCCTTTGAACCAAAAGGCATGGCATACGTATAAAAACACTAAGAATGCTAGCAAGGAAAGAGAGGCTAGCGTGCTATTGTAAATAGCACCTATCTTTTTAAATACCGCCGCCTTCCACTCCATTAACTTTGACGATTGCGATTCGCGAAGCACCCTCTCTACCGAATCGATATGCAGGTGCAGACCATCCTGTTCTAAATCGGCACCTGGCCTGATTAGCGACTCATTGAGTAACACCTGCTGCCCACCCGACTTAATTAAGAATTCACACTGTCTATTAATACAGGGGCCTTCGACCGAGAAGCGAGACAACCCGGCATGAATATTTTCCGGATAGTGATCTTGAACATCTTTACTCGCTTTTAAACTAAAGCGGTTTGTATAGGCACCAAATGGCTTTGGCACGATGGCAAGATATTTCTCGGCACTATCAGAGAGTAGCCATCCAGAGACGATAAAAGAGTCATGAACCGACGGCCTTATCACGGTTGTATTTGAAAGCTTTTCAAAAACTAACAATTTATCCTCTGGTCCCATTGATTGACCATATCCAGGGAGACGCCCATTCAGACCTGTTACTATATAGCGCACGAAACCAGGAATCTTCATAAGATAATCATCTATTCGGTTTAGCCGAATCGGATAGCGTACTGGCCAGACAAAGCGTGAACAGTCTAATTGTCCGGCTTCGCAGGCATTCTTCAACTCAAAGTCAACATCCGAGAAAAATCCCTCTACCTTGTCAACCTGTTGAAAATACCCCTCCGTTTCAAGTGCCTCCCGTAAAGCCCAAAAAAGGTACCCTCCCCCTATCTCACCACACGCAGAACTTATACGATTGCACATAAGACTTCCCCACTTTGCGCCTAGATCGCCCTGAAGTTTGGACCGTAGTGTTGCAAATGTTGGACTTGCAGAATAGATTTGATCAAATGACTTCTGAGTCACGTCAACAAATGGTATCTCATCACCTGCACGAACGCTTTTTATTTTTCTCATGGCAGGTTTGAATGAATCAATAGAGGTATCAGTCACCCCCCAATAGCCATATTTCATGTAATTTCCACTCATTACAACCACAATAGGAAATGCTATTCCCAACACAAGAACTGGAAGTATCCTACTTAGGGTTCGTTTGAGTACTGGCTTATCTGGTATATAGAAGAGTATTCCAAACGCAACAAGCAATAGAGGGTAGAGCCAAAGCATCTCTTCACGAGAAAGATAGAGGCAGGCTATCCCCAATCCTAAAAGAAACGCATGCCAAGACTTAACATATCCTGATTTGACACGCAGTGCTATTACGTACAGTAGCCCCGAAACAACCAAAAAGGTAAGAGCCGCGTAAAACCATCCACGTTCGACAGTATTGTGATGAAAAGGGTTGAAAAGCAAAAATAAGAAGACAACCAACGCAATATAGCGATTCACCGAGGCTTTTACTAATGCCAAATAAAAAACCACACACGCGATAATATAGATGGCATGCTCCATTGCCTTAAACTGCAGCCCTAACAAATAGTTGATTGCAATGAATAGAGAATAGAGCGGTGCTTTGACCAGTGTCAGCATATCGTAATCGCCAAACCACTCACCGGAAACGACGCTTTCTGCAAGCCGAATAAACAGCGCATCATCAAAGACCCCATGAGCGAACGCTGTAATCGGAAAACCTGCCGTGATCCAGTAGCGAAAAATTGCAGCAAAAATAATGATTGCCGCTACAACGTAGTCTTTCCTGTCAAGTAGATACTGTCCAAATCGATCAATCATGGATCGTTACTCTCTGTGTATTAATAGCCATTTATTTATACCATTTGCCTTGAAAATGAGTACAAGACATAACACTATCCCCACCATGGAGACCAATATCGGCCAAATAGAATGCGCCAGTCTATAATGAAATTCGATGACGCCATTTCCAGTCACTGGAACGGCTGGTAAAACCCCCTTGAATAGAGCTAAATCGACCTCTTCACCGTTGAACGTACACGACCAACCAGGATAACTCCTTACTGGAATGATAACCCAACCAGGTTTCTCACCTGAATACTCGAACTGCATTGATGTCTCGCTATACATGCTCAGTTGTACAGGGTTAAAATCGGCCTCTGGCTGACCGGACAGAGTTGCTAGATAGTAGGCGCTTCCAGTAACACGACGATTTTCTATTAGGGTTATCCCAGGCTCAAGTTGACGTACAACATATGACTTATAGTCTCCATCGAGCACTTTTTGATAGGCAACCAAATAGTTCAGATCATATCCACTTAAACCCAGCATCTGCTCACTTGGCGTACCATCTATTTCTACCCGAATAGTTGGAGATTCTGAATCAAACATTGCTACCATAAGAGCGGCTTCCTTCGATTCGCTTTGATTAATAATTTCCAATCTATAGCGCCCCCCTTCAAGACTAACCTCTTCAGGAAAATCACAGACCAAATATTGCTCAGATGAGTCTATCTGAATACGGCACATATCCGATTCGGCCACTCTACTCGACTTTTTTAAAAGTTTGAGTTTTACCTTAGGAGTATCCATTTTAGTAACAGATGCCAAAGAAATTCGAAGCTGATTGAAATAGATATTTCCCACAAAATCTACAATCTGGACAACCTTATGCTGCATTAAATCGATACCCCTATCGCTTGATCTCTCTACAAAACGAAATACACGATGGGGAGCAGACTTCGGTCCCCGCTTTGGTGCGACAGAACAAAGTACATATCTAATACCAAAATAAGCAAGTTTTTCACTTTCTGGAAATTTCACTTGATCACAATAGAAGCCTGCCGCTGTCGGGGTTAGAAAGGGGTTGTCAACAATCTCACCAAGCTGCTGTTTCTCTTGTTTTGTATGAAATCCATGAGCAAACCACTCAGACAACCCATAGGCAGAAAGCGCGCCTGGTAAAAGGAATCCTATATCTGATACCACACTTTGTAACGGTTTCACATGCTTCCTAGCGTAATCAATCGTTGATGTTACAGGATAAATTGCTTCCGTCTTTACAAAACCAACCAGCTGTTGAAAAACTTGGCGCTGATCAAAAACCTGAAAAGAGAGTAATAGCAGCAGAATGAAACTCCCCCAACCAGCATGAGACCGACCATATCGCTCAAACAGCGTCGAGAGCACCAGCGTAGTAAGGACCGCAAAACCTAACCCGATAATCAAAATTAGTCGACTTATCATGCTAGTCCCAATCAGCGGTATCTGCCTGATATATTCCATCGGGATCCATGCAAAAGCGACCGGAGCGATCACAAATATCAGCGATAGCCCCCAAGCATATCTCCAGTCAGCACGCCTTCTCCATACCAACCAAATAGCAGGGAAAAAAAGTAGCAGGGGAAGAATACCAACATACCCTGTTCTGCCCAAGGTTAAAGGACCATCGCTAAATGGCAGTATAAATAGCAAAAGTTCGCCAATAGAGCGAAAAGCACAGCCTCCTTTTCGATAACTCAGATCTAGACGACCGAGTGACTCATCAAGGCAATACAAAACAACGAAAGTCATTATTACCGACAGGACTATTCCCAAAAATACCCACCCGCCCCTTTCAATAACCAACCTAAGAGCACTCGAGGAGTACAAGGACCAACTAATAACAAGTAATACCAATGCGATATAGCCGTACACGGCTACTGTTGGAAATCCACCCAGAATCATTAATGCGGAGGCTAATGCCAGTCGGGGAAGATGCTTAATATCACCTGTCTGCAATAGACGTACTGAGAAAAAAAGCACCCACGGAATCCATATACTGGTATTTACGTGATGCCAGAGAAACCATGACAGATTAAATCCAGAATAACTAAAAACTACCGCACCAAGCAGTGCAATCAGACGATTTGCATTCAAACTGAGAAAGAGTAGATAACTACCAAAGGATATAATCAGCAGATTAACCAACGCCGAGGCATACAAACCCACACCCTCATCATCGATCAAAGCATATACCGCGAAAGCAGGGGTTAAAATCGAACGGGTATTCAATAACAGAAGCGGCTCGCCACCCAGTACAAGGGGATTCCAGACGGGTATCTTGCCTTGGCGTATCTGGAGCCGCGCTTGACGCCATGCTGGCAACTTGAAGTCAAGCACGTCGGTATGCTTATGGTGCTTGACCGGACTGACGATCCCTGTATTCTTCCACCCGGGTATGCGAGTAAGATGGTCAAACGGCGCTATTGTTTCACCGGCAAATGGGTTCGCTCCAAGCATGACTACCGCAATCACCACTAGCATCAGGAAAGGTACGATATGATGTACGAATTGACCGACAAATCCGGTGATTATTTTCACGGCCTGGATAACTCTAAACCGACACTAACAACCTTCACCTGTTGATACGAGATGAAACGATCCTTAACGTCCATGAAACAAGATTCAGCTAGTCGACAACGATCCACCAAAAACTGGCTTTCTATTGTTGGCACCATACTCGTACTTATCTCCTTCTATTATATTGGCATACAGTTGTGGGGTTACCGGGAAACTCTCGAGACATGGACCCCAACGACGAAGTCAATTGTAGCCATCGGGATCAGTACATTCATCTATGCATTGGCCAACTACTTACTTGCTGCAGCTTGGATACAGTTACTCCGACTGTGCGGCGAACAGGCCATTACTTGGAAAAGGCTCACCCAAATATATGGCAAGAGTCAAATTGGTAAATACATACCTGGAAATATTGCACACATCGCCGGTCGTCATGCCATGGGCAGGGTAGCCGGTGCATCTCACGGTCATTTAGCTATTGCTTCGATATATGAAATTGTGGGGCTAATCAGTGCAGCGCTTATCATTACTCTGCTTGGCGGCAGATCTGTCCTCGATCAACTTACATCGTTATCCTGGCTGAATATCATCTTACCACTTATTCTTATGGCGTACCTATTTACACCTAGGTTATTACAGCGATTGAGACCTGACACTCAAAATATCTCGCCACTATTCATGCTGATGCCACTCGGTTACTACTGCCTTTTTTTCTTGGCGTCTGGAGCTGCTCTTGGGTTGATTGGTATTTATATGGACAGCTTTACCATGCAATCTGATCACTTACTTATTCTCAGCGCTTTTGCCATTTCATGGTCAGTCGGATTTGTCACGCCAGGCGCACCATCAGGCATAGGCATCAGAGAAGCCGCTCTAATGCTATTGCTAACCCCCATAACGGGTGATGAAGGTGCGCTGATCCTCGCACTACTGTTTCGTCTGGTCACAATAGGAGGTGATGTTATTTTTTACCTACTTAGCCAACTTTCAAGCAACACTAGCGAGTCAACTACCCCGCCCTAAAGGACGGAGCTTGTTAAATAAGCTAGGTTGACCAGCGGAAGCCGTCACCAACCGGCTACAACGCAGTGACGGCTATGCTTACTTCCCACAACCAACGATAGCATTGAATAAAAAGGAGACAGCGAGACAGGCCGCCTAATGGCGGACGCTATCCCTCCCCGATCTGAAGAACGGGGTTTCTCGCGTAGAATCTGATGAAACAATATATCATACTTTCCTTGGCGCTCCTGATCATTTCCATGATCGCGGCCTGTGGACAAAAAGGACCTCTGCATCACCCGGCGGAACCATCAAAATCGAGTCAAAACCTATTCCTAAACGCCTAAGTTAACAGCAAATATCTAATGATTATTAAATTTACAAAAATGCATGGTTTGGGTAACGATTTCGTTGTTTTAGATGCTGTTACTCAAAATATCAATTTATCAGAAATCCAGCGCCGCCATATTGCTCATAGGCGCTTCGGTATTGGCTGTGACCAAATTCTCCTCATTCAACCGCCACAGGATCACCATACTGACTTTCATTTTCAGATATTTAATGCCGATGGCTCCGAGGCCGGCGCTTGCGGAAACGGCGCACGCTGCTTTGCCCAGTTCGTCAGAATGCATAATATGAGTGACAAGGAGGTACTTCGCGTCAGCACTTCCTCTGGAACCCTCGTTTTGCACCATATCGATACCAATCTGATCGAGGTTGACATGGGCAAACCACAGTTTAGTCCAGCTCAAATCCCTTTCATTGCAGATCAGCAAGCTAAACAATACTCCTTGGATGTCGGAGGCGAGCAACACACCATCAGTACCGTTTCTATGGGGAACCCCCATGCCGTTCTGCTCGTTTCTGATGTCGAACTCGCACCCGTCGATCATCTTGGTCCCTTGATAGAACATCATGGTCGCTTTCCTGAACGAACAAATGTAGGCTTCCTGCAGATTGAGAACAGTAAGGAGGTCAAGCTACGGGTTTTCGAGCGAGGAGCAGGCGAGACTCAGGCTTGCGGCAGCGGCGCCTGCGCTGCGGTTGTTGCCGGCCGGCAGCTTGGTCTGCTGGATGATGAAGTCATTGTGCACCTACGCGGAGGCGATCTTGTGGTAAAGTGGCCCTCACTCGACCAATCAGTACTTATGAGAGGCCCAGCGCAGACTGTATTTGAAGGAACCATCGAGCTATGAATATAAAAGCCTCAAACGGCACTATCGATGAGATTGAGAATCAGATAATTAACTATCTCAGTAAAAACCCTGATTTCTTCACTCGCCACCCCGACCTTCTAACGCACTTTGAGATACTTCATGATAGTGGTTCAGCGGTATCTTTGATTGAACGCCAGGTCGATACTCTGCGCAAACAGTTACAGGAGTCAAAGCAGCAGCTCGCTGAACTGCTTGAAGTGGCACAAGTCAATGAACAGCTTCAGGAGCGCATGCACCGTCTAACACTCGAACTGATTGAAGCGGCGACTTTTGAAGAGGTGTTAAACGCCTTAGAAGATGAATTACATGATGATTTCAAAGCAGATGCGGTTGAGTTGCGCCTCTTCTCATCCAGTCATCTCGATGAGCATTTTGAAGGTGCACCTGATAACCAGGTCGCTACTTTTGAAGAATTTTTCAATAAAAATCACCCCATTTGCGGCAAGTTAAATCAACAGCAGTTAGATTATATCTTCGGTACTGAGGGCTACCGGATCGCTTCTACAGCCCTGATTCCGCTAAAAAGTGATGGGGTACTCGGTCTGCTCGCCATCGGTAGTTGCGACGCTGAGAGGTTCGCTCCAGATCATGGCACCGATTTCCTTAGCCGCTTAGGGGAGATTATCAGTCGTACGTTGCAGTCCGTCTCTCTGCCGGGCATATAACAAGTGATGTAAGCTGCGCTTACGCTATTTTATATTCCCCTTCCCGGGAGGAGGGTACTGTAAAAGCATACTGCGAATATTCGCAAAAGTCGTAGGATGCGGTTCGTGCCTCACCACATCCTACGTTTTAGCCCTTAATAGTGGGACAGAACTCCACCCTACGACTTTTGCGACACCCTCCCTTGCGGGAGAGGGCTAGTGTGGTGCTTCATACAAATTGACGATGATAGAAGCCTGCTCAGGCCAGGAGACAAGGCGCAATGCGCAGGGAATGGCTCGCCCTTTTCAACCTAAAAAGATCAGTTGGACAG
>JARRQF010000155.1:0-8497 GCA_037382065.1 Candidatus Thiodiazotropha sp.
GGCCAGGATACTGCGTTGCCATGCTTGAAAAGGGCGAGCCATTCCCTGCGCATTGCGCCTTGTCTCCTGGCCTGAGCAGGCTTCTATCATCGTCAATTTGTATGAAGCACCACACTAGTACTTGTGTAATTTTCTTCCTTGTTCAGCTGCGGATTCCAGTTTAATGAGTGATCCGAGATAATGATAGAAAACGAACTGCCTAATCCACATACGCTTGCCGTTCTCATCCTTACGGTTTTTGCGCTGCTATTGTTTAGCCGTGAAAAGATTCCTTTAGAGAGTTCTTCCCTGGTGATTCTCTGTACACTGGCTGTGGGGTTTGAGCTTTTTCCTTATCAAGGTTCCAATGGGACGATCCACTCAATCGATTTTTTTAAGGGTTTTGGTCACGAGGCACTGGTTGCTGTTAGCGCCTTGATGGTGGCAGGGTATGGCTTGGTTCGCTCTGGAGCGCTTGAGCCTGTAGGTCGCAGTTTGGCCAAGCTCTGGATGCTGAATCCCAGTATTTCTTTCCTGTTCACTCTACTGCTTGCCGGTGCTATGAGCGCCTTTATCAACAATACGCCAATTGTGATTTTATTGTTGCCAATATTGGTGAGTGTCTCATTGCATACCAAAGCCAAAGCCTCTTCGCTACTCATGCCAATGGGTTTTGCAACGTTGATCGGTGGTATGAGCACAACGATTGGGACATCCACAAACCTATTGGTTATTGGTGTTGCTGCTGACCTAGGTCTAAGTCGTATTGAAATGTTCGACTTTTTCATCCCGGCACTGATTGCCAATAGTATTGGTTTGCTCTATCTCTGGTTGATTGCACCTCAAATTCTGCCTAGTCGAGAGCTTGCTTTGGGTGATACCTCTCCCAGAGTCTTTAGTGCCCATCTGGTTATCAAGAAGGGGAGTCCGGCGGTTGGTATGAAATTATCAGAAGCTATCGGTCTGACCAATAACCTGATGCGGGTGGAGAAGATTAGACGCGCCGAAACGACTTTTATCATGCCATTACCCGATGCGGTACTTAACTTGGGTGACAGATTATTGGTGCATGATACACCATCAAATTTGAAAATGTTCGAGCAGCTGCTTGGTGGTACACTCTACTCGGGAGGAGATGAGGTCAATGAGGATCATCCTCTGCGTGCAGAAGATCAGCAACTTGCTGAGGCGATTGTATTTCGGGGGTCTCCACTACAGAGCAGAACACTGAATGAGCTACGTTTTGCGGATAGTTATCAGCTTGTGGTATTGGCCATTCACCGAGCCAATGCGCGTATCAAATCGATGCCGAATGGCGTGGGGAATCTCAGAATGCGTGTCGGTGATGTATTGCTGGTACAGGGTAAGCGTGAGCAGATTAGTGAATTGAAGCAGCAATCAATCGTCATGATATTGGATTCTACCACTGATTTGCCACATACCAGAAAAGCTCCCTATGCACTGGCGATAATGGCGGCGATAGTCCTGTTTACGGCAACTGGTATTTTACCTATTGCGGTTAGCGCAGTATGTGGTGTGTTGTTTATGCTAATATGTGGCTGCCTTTCCTGGCGTGATATAGGCCGTGCTCTGAATCCTCAGGTTATCTTGATTATTGTTGCCAGTTTAGCCCTGGGTAATGCATTATTGATGACGGGAGGGAGTGATTTTCTGGCCAATTTATTTGTTAGGATGACCCAGGGTGCCTCCCCAGCCACAATAATAAGTAGTTTGATCCTGCTGATGGCCATGCTGACAAATGTGGTCTCAAATAATGCGGCAGCAGTTATCGGTACCCCAGTGGCTATCAGTATTGCTCATAGTCTGAACATGCCTGAAGAACCCTTCGTACTTGCTGTTCTATTTGGTGCAAATATGAGTTATGCGACACCTATGGCATATCAGACAAATCTACTAGTGATGAGTGCGGGAAACTATACATTCAGTGACTTTGTCAAGGTTGGCC
This sequence comes from Candidatus Thiodiazotropha sp., assembly GCA_037382065.1. Lineage (GTDB taxonomy): Bacteria > Pseudomonadota > Gammaproteobacteria > Chromatiales > Chromatiaceae > Thiodiazotropha. Next base: position 1,946 of record JARRQF010000155.1, read on the forward strand.
TGCCTCTTATTGTGATTATGTGGATTGCTTACAGTTGGCTGCTCACGCTATTTTATTAACTCCAGATTGGAAATTGGGTGCGACTGAGAGGTTTGTCATAGAAAATAGTTGATAGTTAAGCTAAGTTAATGTCGTTATCAGCATAAAGAACAATGCTAAAATAGTGTTTTTATTGCAATTAGATAATGTTAAAAAAGTTAACGGGATAGCTTAGATTGACTATGATCATGGTATGGTTTTTTGGTCAAATCGCATATTGCCTCATTTGGCTATCTTGTATTCTAAGAATCTGTTTTGGGGTATATTGAATGTCTTCCAATAAAAATCTACTGAATGATAAAGTCCTGGGCCAACTTCCAGCGCTGCTAAATAACATCAAAGGCAACTGGCCAGTATTACCCTCAGGTATTTGGAATAGCTCTGGCATTCAAGCTGTATTGCGCCTATTGCATGAATTGGCTGGTAAAAGTGAAGCGGCAGGCCTAGTCAATATCCTGGAACTTACCCGTTCAATTGATAAAGTGATCAGCGATGTTCACGAAGAAAACGCGCAACCTGATGCAGAGGAAGTTGAAAAACTCGGTCATCTGTTGAATGAACTCACCCGAGTGATCGAAGCAGCAGAAGGTCCAACCAGTCCAACGCATACTGATTCTAATGGCCACAGTGATGTGATCTACCTACATCCAAGTGATCTAAATGAAACGCAGATTCCTATCGCTATTGAAAAAAATGGCTGGCGGGTTAGCTGCCTGACTGAATTTGATGCTTTGTTAGAATCTGTAGGTAGGCTACATCCTAAGGTAATCTTGATTGATACCGCATATCTTCCGCAAATAGAACATCTAACTGAACTACTCTCTGAGCTGCGTCAACAAAAGATAAAACCACCGGAGCTGATCTTCCTTTCAAATCATTGTGATATTGAGATTCGGCTTGAGGTGCTGCGCTGTGGAGCAACACACTGTTTTTCAGAACCAGTCAATATTAATGATTTAATGTTGAGTATAAAAGAGATCATTTCTCCCCAGCTAAAACTCCACCATCGTGTTTTAATTGTGGAGGATGATGAGGCGCATGCCAAATTTTCCAGTGCATTACTAAAAAAAGTTGGATTCGAGACGATTGTGTGCACCGAGCCACTGACTGTTATGGAAGCCGTACAAAGTTTTCAACCAGATCTGATTCTAATGGATCTTTATATGCCTGGTGCAAACGGCATCGAACTGACTCAAATGATTCGTGCAAGAAAAGAGTTATTCATCATTCCCATTGTGTTTATTTCGGGGGAAGATGATGTTGAAAAGAAAGTATTGGCTCTCTATTCCGGGGCGGATGACTTTTTAACCAAACCTGTTCGTCCTCAGCATCTTGTGGCAACGGTTGAATCCCGCATTAATCGTTCAAAAGAGATGCTTAATATTTCTGGTATGGGCTTGTTGGATACGGTTACAGGCATGAAGAATAGGCGTTGGTTTTTGCAAGAGTTAGATATGCATGGTATTCGTGAATTTCAGAGTGGTACCGTTTGTGGCGTGTTTTCAATGGTTCTCAATGATCACGAGTCTGAGCTAGATGGTGCGTATACTCAAGAGGACAACGCGTTGCTTATGCGTGTGGTAGATGTGATTGGGGTGGTGACCAGTAAGCGTGATGCTTTTGCTCGAACAGGTAAGCGGAGTGTGGCTTTGTTGGTAAAACGCTCAAATGTTCAGGCTATTGACCAGCTAGGTAAGGAGCTCTATCAACAGCTTAGTGATGAATTGAGTCATAACGAAGGCGTCAGTAACCGATGGGGAGTTGGGCTTGTCATGATCGATTCTCGACAGGCTGGCGCTTATAAATATCTAAAGCGTGCAGAGGCAACGGCTCTGCAAGCGATGGAGCGGGAGAGCAAGGATTACTTGAGTCGTCTGGAGGAACCCCCTGCTGAGGAGGAGGTCGTACCTGAAAGTTTCGACTTTCAGAGCGAGCAGATTCAAAGCGCATTGCAATCTGACTTCGTGCAATTTTTTGAGCAGAGTTTCCTGCCTTCTCAAAAGGGAGATTCAATGCTCATTGAACTGCATCCCATGTTTACCGATTTGGCTGGGGTTTCGCAGGAGAGTGGTGATATCTATCAGAATGCTGAAAAATATGATGCTAGTGATATTCTCAATCAATTACTTTGTAGGCATGCTGTGCACCGGCTTGGTGAAGCGGTGATGAAGGGAAGTACAGAAAAAGTGATTATTCGGCTTTCGGGGTTAGCTATTCATGATGAACAGCTTGTTTCCTTCATACAATCTGAGTTACGAAAACTTCATGTAGTTGGTACTGGATTGATCATTGAATTTGATCTTCCCTCTTTGGCCTTAGATCTTAAGCGAGCGAGACAGCTGCTTAATGAACTCTCAGGTATGGGTATCAGTGTTCTACTTGGCTATTTTACCTGTAATGATACTGCTCTCAGGGTCTTGGCTTATCTTAAGGCGCATGCTGTAAGGCCTCATCCTTCACTGATGCAACAAGATGCGGGTACAATAAATAAAGTCGCTTCACAGATCCATACGTTGCATGCCACAATCATTCTTCCTCGAATGGAAAAAGCTGAAGAAATAAGTCCATACTGGTCCGCTGCCGCTGATTATGTCCAAGCTGATTAGTGAATAACTTGCGGCTAAAGCCACCGAGCTTCCAATTTCGCTCTCGCCGGGCTGAGCCTTTGCAAGAGGTTTGAAACGAGTTCTGGAGAGGGGCGAGAATATTGCGTAGAATGAATAGGTGATGGTGCTTTCTGTTATTTATTTTAATTACTTAGCAGTAGAAATAATAATAAAAACGGAGCATTGTTATGATTGTAACTTATTGTTTTTCAATGAGAAAAACGCGTTTTCCGTGTAATCTGTGCGGGTATTATTTGTACAGCATCCCCTTTGGAAAGCGCGTGAGCTGGGTGCGCAAAAAAATCTCAACGCCTACCTGAAACCCTCAAAAAAACCGTGAAACTTTAGTATTAATGGGTACGCAACAGAATAACTCGTCATCAAAAAGCATTATACGGCTGCTCCTTGTCATGCTGTTGCTGTTTCTCTCACTGCTGATTTTATTAATCGTTTTACAGCTTACCGAATCGGCATTAAACGTTTGGCAAATGTTGGATCAGCTCTCTCCGGGGCTATTGGTGCTCTATGGAATCGGATTACTCCTCTTTAGTGTGGGCATCGTCGCGCTAAGCTGGCGGGTAATGCGGCGTGGGAAAAAGAGAACAGAGACAAAAAAGCGCACGATACAGATACCTGAGGATCGAGCGGCTTTTGATGAAGCATTGAAAAAAGCGGATCTCCTAGGGATAGATACCGCCTTAGCTCACAAGGAGTTACAGGAACTAGATCAACGCACCCGGCAGGCCGTTCATTTTATCGCCTTTTTTGGGCCGGTATCTGCTGGTAAGAGTACTCTGATTCGGGCTGTAACCGGCAATGCCTCGATTCAAGTGGATCCACGCGCCGGTACTACCCGGACCATCGAACACTATCAGTTCTACGATGAACAGGGGAATGAGCTTATCTTGACCGATGCTCCGGGCATTTTGGATACTAACGAGGAGCATGTGCGCCTTGCCCGAGAGGAGGCCCGTCGCGCCCATCTTGTGGTCTATGTAAGCGAAGGAGAGTTAACCCGCGATGAGTACCATGAGCTGATTGAATTGCAGACATTCGGACGCCCAATGATGCTCGCTCTGAATAAGCAGGACCGCTACAATGATCAGGAGTTGAACGCCATTCGTCAACGAATTGGTGAGCAGTTTCCCGGTTTGGAGATGGTGCCTGTTCAAGCAGGGGGAAGTGAAGAAGTGATTCTCATCGATACACAGGGAGAGCAAAAGCGTGTAGTGAGGCAAAGACCCGCCCAGGTTACTGATCTGGTCCGTGCCATCCAGCGAAGAGTCTTAGACGATGCCGAAATCCTGGAACAGCAACGGGATGAGAGCCTGATTCGTTTGGGTGCTGAAAAACTACAAGTAGCGACCTCCACTCATCGTCAGGAACAGAGTGAAAAACTGATCAAACAATATACCCGTAAAGCCATGCTGGGTGCCATGGCGGCGGTGAGCCCAGGAACCGATGTATTGATCCAGGGCTATTTGGGTGTATTGATGGTCAGATCTTTATCTGAACTGTACGATGTGAGAGTGCGGGATGTCGATCTGGAACAATTAGTCGAGTTGGCGAGTCAGAGTGTGGGGAAACGAATAACCTTACTACTGGCCTTGATTGGGAATGTCTTAAAGGCCTTTCCTGGTATTGGCACTGTGACTGGCGGTCTGACCCATGCAGTGGCTTACGGCATGATTTTCGAGGCCCTTGGTAAGTCGATTGTCAAAACTCTAAATCAAGGTGAAATCCTTGAAACCCCACGAATATTGGATAATTTTGAGGAGATGCTGAGTGGAAATCTGGAAGGGCGTGCAAAATATTTTGCGCGGCTCGCTGTGGAACAGGTCACTGGAAAAAGTTAGCAAACCTGAGTTGCCTAAAGATGATCATCTCCTGTTGGCTCGCGAGAATTTGCGTGAACTACTGAATGATGAACGGTTGCCTGAGGGGGTTCGTGATTCCTTAAAGGATGATTTTCAGCAGGTGCAGGTAATGCTTGATAAGTTGGAGCATGGCCATTTACATATTGCCGTTTTCGGACGAGTCAGTGTTGGGAAATCTGCCTTATTGAATGCCCTGCTAGGTGAGCAGAGATTTTCCGTGAGTGCCTTACATGGAGAGACAAGATACAGTGATATCGCTGCCTGGCGTGAGGTGAAGGCGGGTGGCGTCTTCCTGATCGATACGCCCGGAATTAATGAGGTGAGTGGTGAAGAGCGCGAGCGGATGGCGCAAGATGTTGCAAGTCGCGCAGACCTGGTGCTATTTGTTCTGGATGCAGATCTGACCCAGACTGAGTTTCAGGCAATGGAAAAACTGAAGCAGTTCAACCGCCCGCTGCTAGTGGCGTTGAATAAGGCGGATCGATATACCTCTAATGAGCTTGAACTATTACTGACTAGCCTGAGGGAGAAACTACAGGCGATAGTCAGCCCAACCTATATTGTACCAGTGGCAGCGCGTCCCACCGAACGTATCTATCTGCAGCTGGATGAAGAGGGGCGAGAGACAGAACTACGCAAAACCCCCGATCCCGATGTTGTGGCGCTGACAGAAAGTCTGTGGATGTTAATTGAGAGGGAGGGCATGGCACTCTCAGCATTGAACGCTAGTCTGTTTGCCGGGAAGTTGAGTGATGAAGTTGCTGGTCGCATTGTTGCGGTTCGCCAAGAGGTTGCTGAAAGAGTAATTCGGGGTTACTGCTTGGGTAAAGGAATCGCCGTAGCTGTCAATCCAATACCGATTGCTGATCTGCTTGCAGCCCTGGCAATGGATGCCTCAATGGTGATGCATCTGGCCAGCGTCTATGGGATGTCGGTGAATCGAGGTGAGGCAGGGCGGTTAATCAAGACCATTGGTGCACAGATGACATTATTGATGGCTACAGCTTGGGGCGTGAATATTGCTGCAAGTGCTCTTAAAGCGGGTAGTGCTGGCCTCTCAACCATTATCACTGCCGCTGCGCAGGGAGGAATGGGGTATTATACAACCTATATCGTGGGACAGGCGGCACAGCGCTACTTTGCCCAAGGTCGCTCATGGGGCAGTGATGGACCAAAGACCATTGTTCAGCAGATTCTGGAGTCTGTTGACAAAGACTCAATTCTACAACAGGCGAGTGATGATATTCGCCAACGGCTAAAGGTTGCGCCGTCAAAATAGCTCCGTATGGTGGGGCAAGGGGCCCCACCATTATCAGTAAATTAGATTCTGAGCGGAGTGACCAACTGATTTTTTAGCAGAATAGCCCGAAAACCCTCGCCCAATGCGGGCGGGGAGTAGTCACATTAAACGTCATATTTATTGTGGATGGCATGCCTAACTGGGCAGGTACAGACGATCTGGTTTCCCAATTGTGAACTGTATGGGCAGTCGCTTCCATCACCGCAGATCATCCTTGCGTAGTTTTCCTGGGTAATGCGAATGCCACATAGTTGGTAATTATTGTCGGTTAAGCAAGCATGATGTTTGGTACACTTTTTTGCTTCAAGCAGGGTCTCCAGAGGAATATAATATCTTTGAGTATTTTGCATGGCGTTTAGTATAGACCATATTCTCCCTGGTTTTTATAAGTTTAATTACCTTATAGACCAAGAGTATAATTTGATTCATACCGCACCTCCTGTCCTTTAACCTAAAAAGATCAGTTGGACGGCGTGAAGAGTGCGCTTGTGGTGGTACAGGGCAAGAGTCGCTCCTGCACATCCATGTGCCCGCGACACTTGTGCATCCCTGCACGACGCGGAATAGCCCGCTATTCCAAGGAGTTGCAACGCCGCCATGTGCCGCCACAAGCGTGCTATTCACGTTGTAGCGTGATTCACCCAGTAGGTGACCATCACCATCGAAGCTATTTTCTTCAAAATCAGATACCTGTTATTAGAATGGAGCGGTCAACTGATTTTTTTAGGTT
>JARRQF010000156.1:0-11934 GCA_037382065.1 Candidatus Thiodiazotropha sp.
CATTAACGCAGCTCCCCCCATGGCGAACTTAGTGCGGTGAAAGCCGTGAACACCTTCGGTAAATATACCAAAGAAGGTGACGACTAGAATAATAGCCGAAACCATCATCTGGGTATTCCAGGTTAAGGTTTCTGTTAATGCTGTGGTTTCCATCGTGTAAATAGCCCTAAAAAATATCTTTGTTCAATATGTAGCCGAGACCATATCCCTTGGCTCGATCACCAATCTCATTTTTTCAGCTCATCAATACCGCTGAAAGTGGCTTCCAAATAGGTGGTGCGGCAGGATACCTTGAGAATATCCGACTTGCTATCTTTTACGCTACCATATTCATGCTGGCACTCCGTCATTGATTCAAATGATCACAGGGAGTATTGGAAAGATTATCAGGTAGCCTGCGAAATTTGTGATCATCATCGAAGAATCCACATGGCATGCTAATTACCATGCGTTCGGTGTGCCAATGAGCTGGAGTAGAGTGATGTGTCAAAAGTTCCTGTTATCAGTCATTTATCGACTGTTGCTAATCAATTCCTTATTCTTACTCAGCACAGTGGTCACCGCCACTCCAGCCCTAGCAGGCGACTCTCAAGACCAAACATGTGCTATGACCAAACTAAGCGACTGGGGTTCAGGGTTTACAGGTGAGATCATTGTCAGGAATGAAACAGAGCAAAATATCGGTGTCTGGTCAGTCCGTTTCAGTGCCGACTTTCAGATCAATAGTATCTGGAATGCAAAGGTGGTGTCACATACCAACAATGATTATGTGATACAGGGAGTCGATTACAACCCATCTCTTGCTTCGGGTGCCGAGGTTCGATTTGGTTTTGTAGGGAGCCCGGGAAATTCCACCCTGCCCTGTGACCTATCCCCATTTGATGCCACGCCTACGGTGAGTTCCAGCCCCCAGGTCTCGATTCAAAATGTCAATGATTGGGGCACCGCCTTTCATGGAAAAATTCAGGTTATCAACACCGGATCTGCGGAAATAAACGGCTGGAATCTGACTTTCGATGCGGATTTTGAGATCCAGCAGATTTGGAATGCCAAAGTCGTTTCCCACAAGGGCTCAACCTATGTCATAGAGAGTGAGGATTGGAACCGGATAACCCCTCCAGGCGGTCAGGTGGGATTCGGCTTTATTGCATCACCTGGGGGCATAGATATGCCAAGCGAGTTTGTTTTGAACGGCATGGGGTCGAATCAGGACAATGACGAGGGTGACGAGGGTGACGAGGGTGACGAGGGTGATGTAATCGCGACCCAAGGACATGAAAACCTCACATACCAGGGACCTGGAACCTGCCTCGAGTGCCATGAGCAAGAGGCCTATCAGGTCCATGGCTCGACTCACTATCAGTGGCAAGGTGAGGCTACCTACATGATCGATGGCAACGATCAACTACAGGGAAAAATCGCGGGTGCGATCAATACCTATTGTGGTTCCATTGAAGGGAACTGGGAGGATTGCAGTAGTTGTCATGTGGGACTGGGTGCCAAGCCGGAAGCGGATCCATCGCGCTCTCAGCTTGAGAATATCGATTGTCTGGTTTGTCATCAAACTGAATACAAGCGAAAAAAGATCGATGGTGAAATGGCTCCCGACACGGCGAGTATGTCAATCAGTATGGACAAAGCGGTGCAGACTGTTCATATGCCAACAAAGGAAAACTGTCTGAATTGCCATGCCAAGGCGGGGGGTGGCGATGCGATCAAGCGGGGAGATCTCGCGCTTGCTTCCGGCTATACTGCGGATGCCCACTATGATGTGCATATGGCCTCAACTGGTGCGAATCTGGACTGTCAGGATTGCCATAAGACGCAGTTGCATCGATTCCAAGGCAAGGGGTCGGATCTTCGTACGTCGGATTCAGTGGCTCCGCTGGAGTGTGCAAGTGCCGGTTGTCATGACGCCACACCCCATCAGAATAGTGACCTCAATAGGCACACGGCAAAAGTGGCTTGTCAAACCTGTCATATCCCTGTGTTTGCCAAACATGCCGAGGACTCTTCGGCAACTGAGGCGACCGAAATTGACCGCAGTTGGCAATCAGGTACGGGCAGCAGCCAATCCCCCTATTATCCGCTATTGACGCTGCAAAATGACTTGAAACCCACATACAGACACTGGAATCGATATACGGATAACTACAACCTGGGCGATGTCATCTATCCAGATCTAACGACTGGAACCTACCCAACGAGTCTTCCAGACGGCTCTGTGGATGATGCAGCAAGTAAGTTATATCCCTTTAAGTATAAAACTTCGGACTACCCATTGGATATCAGCAGTAATATGTTGATTCCCCTCGATACCAAGGTCTTTTTCAACACGGCAGATGGCGATGCCGCAACGCTTGCTGGTTTGGAGAGCATGATCAAGAAGCAGGTACCAGGCTTCAATCAAGGTGATCACTATGAGTGGGTTACTACGGATACCTACCAAACTCTTAATCACCAAGTGGGACCCAAAGCTGAGGCTCTGGATTGTGAGTCGTGCCATCTTAACTTAACCCAGATCGATCTGCAGGGCGCCCTGGGATACGCGCCTCGTGAAAAGGATCAGGAAAGCTGTTCGTCGAACTGTCATGCATCAGACATTGCGCAAGCCTGGCATTTTGGTCAGTTTGATGATTTCAAACTATTCCATGCATCACACAAGGATGTCAGCACGAGCTGCATAGATTGTCATGATTTCAGCCGCTAGGTGATTTGACATCCTCGTCGCCCTAAAGAACGGCGATTCCTTTGGCGCTCAAACGCGATATTGATTCGCGCTTGAGTCGCTTGGTGGGTTCCAGCTGCTGGCGGCCTTACAGCACGACTCACCTCTCAGGCTAACCGGACCACAAAAGTGGCTCAGGTCAAGGCGTGGCTCGCGTCCTGCAGGAAGTGCCCTTGGGGTGCAGGCAATAGCCCCTAGCTGGGCCCTTCTTGTAGCCCCTAACCTTTTCCTTGCCTTTTTATCTTAGTCGAGCTTGTTTCGAACGGTCTGCATTAAGTCCACAAGCGCTTCGGACATGGGTCCTAATCGCTGATACTCCCGCTCAGCAGCCTCTGAGTTGCCCTGGCGCTTCAAGTCTACCACCCGCTTAATCAGATCATGCAACTCCTTGTGCGGTTTCTCCATCAGCGAGATCTCGCTAATATGGGAAAGCTGCTCGCGGGCCACCTGTTGATACCATTTGCCGAAAGAACATTGGGTGTGGTCAAAGGCACTCTGTTCGTCCAGCGACCCCTTACCATCGAGGAACCCTCGCAGCTTGGTCTTCCAGCTCAAATGCGCCACCATCGCCTGTTGCAGCTGTTTGGCGTGTTCGTCTCCCACATTGAACTGCTCCAGCAATCCACTCAACCGATCGATCTCGGCTGACATCTCCTGAGTAGCATCGTAGGTCTTATCGGAGTCCAGGGAGGTTTCATCGGCGATCTGCGTGATTTCGGTGATACTCCGGTTGATCTCCTCTGCCACTGAACTCTGTTGTTCCGCAGCAGTGGCAATCTGGGCGCTCATCTGGGTGATGGTATCCACCACTTGATTGATCTCCTCAAGGGACTCATAGGCCCGTCCAGCCCGCTCAACACTGACTGCTGCCTTCTCCTGACTAGTCTCCATAACACTCACCGAATTGCGCACGCCAGACTGGAGACTTTCGATCATCTCCTGAATCTCTTCGGTAGAGTCCTGGGTACGCTTCGCCAAGGTTCTCACCTCATCAGCCACCACCGCGAATCCGCGCCCCTGCTCACCGGCCCGGGCCGCCTCAATGGCTGCATTTAGTGCCAGTAGGTTGGTCTGATCGGCAATCCCCCGAATCACATCCAGCACTGAGCCGATCCGTTCACTATCCGCTTCCACATGGCGTACCGTTTCAACCGCACGACCCACTTCCTGGGCCAGGGCGTTGATACCGCTGGAAACATCGCTTACCACCTGACGCCCAGCCATAGTCTGGCTATCTGCCTGCTGTGCCGCCTCGGCAGTCTGAGTGGTATTTTGCGCCACATCGTGCACTGTGGCTGACATCTCAGTCATCGCGGTGGCTACCTGGGCGGTCTGCTCATGCTGAACTCGGATATTCCGGCTGGTATGCTCGGACAACGCGGCGAACCGACTACTGTTGATGCTCAGGTTACCGGATGAACGGGCGACGCTGCGAATCATCTGCTCTGTCTTCTCAGCAAACCGGTTGTATGCCTTCGACAGCCTGGCAACCTCATCCTTGCCCATCTCGTTCATACGCACAGTCAGGTCCCCATTCGATGAGGCAATGCCTTCCATCGCCAACGCAGCCTCACAGATAGGTTTGACCACACCACGACTAATCAGCCAGACAAGAATACCAATCAACACGACCGATACCAAGCCAAACCCCAGAATCATCCAGGAGAGATTGGCGATGGAATTTGCGAAGGTGCTACGGTCCTTGGCTACGATCATGACACCGAGAGGACTCCCTGAATAGTCGGAGACAGTGGCGGCAAAATAGGCCACGGGCTTACCCTTCAGTTCATCGAAACCGAAGAGGTTCTCGCCCTCCTTCAGCCCTCGCAGGAGATCGCTGGAAACCAGTTTATTGCCATCCATGGTGGTGGCAAAGCGGTCCAGCTTACCATCCCGGTTGATATAAAGCTCCAGATCCACCTCATGCTGCTTAGCATAATCATCGAAATAGGCCTGACCAAAGGACATACCAAACTCCACCGTGCCCTGGTGCTTGCCTTGGTAGGTAACTGGCACCATACCACGCACACCAAGACCGGCCACACCAACCTCCAAACCCTGAATTTCGCGGTGGTTCTGGTTGGCATCCACCACGGTATGGCGAAAAGATGACAGATCATCTCCAAACTTTTTAGGTTTGTGAACGCGCAGAAAGGAGGTAGCTGGAGGGGTATGGAACTGAAACTGACGCACACCATAGGATTGCTTCAAGACCCCGAAACCAGGAATAAAGAGTTTCGAAAGCGCCTCTCGATCACGTTGAGCAAACGCCTCCTGCGCTTGGGGAATACCTGCAACCAGAGCGCTCATGGCGCGGGCCATACGACCCTCTGCAGTAACCCCGGCGACCACATTTTCGAAGATCTCACTGATCTCACTCTTTTCCGCCGAATTCAGCATACTGCTCATATAGCTGAAGGTCATATAAAGCGTGATTGTCAGTACCACCGCCACTGCTATAACGGTGGCGAATACAAACCTGAATGAAATTCCAACATTGCGAAACATAGAGATGCCCTCTCACACATAGGGAGCCGACCGTGTCTGCTCCCAGAATCCCAGGATGGGATAATCGTTGATCGTTGCAGTCAGGTAAGCGGCATGTCACGTAAAAAATTTAATTTTCAACATTTTTCATTTTTTGCCCCATACCCTCTATTTACTAATAGTTGCATAAGTACACGTAGTGAATATAGCTTATGTTTTAGGGTGAAATCTTGTTACTAGTGTGGTTTTTCAATTTGACATTGTGGTATTGAACGCTCTTCTGCTGTCAGTCCCAACTCCTTCAATTCATGATCGTTGAATACCCGTGAACGGGTGTGAAAGGCCTTGCCTTCCGGCCCTTCCAGTGAAAATGTACCACCACCCCCTTCAATAACATCAATGATTAACTGAGTGTGTTTCCAGTATTGATATTGGGATTTACTCATATAAAAGGGACAGCCTCCGATGTCGCCCAGGTATTCATCGTTGGGTCCAATGGTAAGTTCACCCGGAAGAAAACAGTTGGCGGCGCTGTTATCGCAACACCCACCCGATTGGTGAAAGAAAAGTCCGTCACCATGTTTCTTTTTCAGGGTTTCGATCAGTTCCAGCGTCGCATCGGTAGCGATTACTTTATCGATCATGTTAGTCTCCAAATCATTGCGGGACGGCGAACCGTCCCGCACAGGGTGCCAACACAGCCTTTGCTTAAGGGATTTGCGGGCCTCCCTTTTCATCACGCTGAGATGTGCCATATATATGGCATACCACACTAGTGCCCAAATTTTTCTCCTGGGCACACTATTCAGCTAGAAGAAACCGAGTTTCTCTTCACTGTAGCTGACCAGCAGGTTTTTGGTCTGCTGGTAGTGGTCCAGCATGATTTTGTGGGTTTCACGACCGATACCAGATTCCTTATAGCCACCAAAGGCGGCATGGGCCGGGTAGGCGTGGTAGCAGTTGGTCCAGACCCGGCCAGCCTTAATGGCACGGCCCATACGGTAGGCCACATTTCCGTTACGGGACCAGACGCCCGCACCGAGACCGTAGAGTGTATCGTTGGCGATCTCCAGTGCCTCCGCCTCGTCTTTAAAGGTGGTAACAGCCAGAACCGGGCCGAAGATCTCTTCCTGAAAAATACGCATTTTATTATGGCCTTTGAACAGGGTTGGCTGCACATAGAAACCCCCTTCCAGCTCACCCTCTAATTGCGCCTGCTGACCGCCGATAAGACATTCGGCCCCCTCTTCCCGACCCAGCTCCAGGTAGGAGAGAATCTTAGTAAGCTGCTCTTTAGAAGCCTGGGCACCCATCATGGTCTCGGTATCGAGTGGGCTGCCCTGCTTAATGGCGGCAACGCGCTTAAGTACCCGTTCCATAAATGCGTCGTAGATGGACTCTTGGATCAGAGCACGGCTCGGGCAGGTACAGACCTCGCCTTGGTTAAAGGCGAATAGCACCAGGCCTTCAATCGCTTTGTCTAGGAAGCCGTCATCCTTATCCATCACATCGGCAAAGAAAATATTGGGAGACTTGCCACCCAGCTCCAGGGTAGCGGGGATCAAATTATTGGCCGCCGCCTGCGCGATAACCCGGCCAGTAGTAGTGGAGCCAGTGAAGGCAATCTTGGCAATGCGCGTACTTTGCGCCAGGGGCATTCCAGCTTCGCGGCCCAGGCCATTAACGATATTGAGAACACCAGGGGGCAGCAGGTCGGCGATGAGCTCCATCAGGATCAGTATGGAGACTGGAGTCGACTCAGCGGGTTTAAGCACCACACAGTTGCCAGCGCCAAGGGCCGGAGCCAGCTTCCAGGACGCCATCAGCAGTGGGAAATTCCATGGAATGATCTGCCCAACCACACCCAGCGGTTCATGAAAATGATAGGCAATGGTATTTTCGTCGATATCACTAATGCCGCCCTCCTGGGCGCGCAAAGCACCAGCGAAATAACGGAAGTGATCGGAAGAGAGAGGCAGGTCGGCGGCCAAGGTTTCACGGATCGGTTTGCCATTATCCACAGTCTCTGCATAGGCGAGCAACTCCAGGTTCTCGTCAATACGATCGGCGATCTTAAGCAGGATGTTAGAACGCTCAGTGGTAGAGGCCTTACCCCAGGCATCTGCTGCGGCATGGGCGGCGTCCAATGCCAGTTCAATATCTTCAGCACTGGAACGTGCTGCCTGGGTATACACGTCACCGGAGATAGGCGTAATCACATCCATGTAGGCTCCCTTGACAGGGGCAATCCATTTCCCACCGATGAAGTTATCATAGCGATTTTTATAGGTGATTTTGGCATCGGCTGTGCCGGGTGCTCCATAAATCATGGTTTTCCTCCTGTTTCACTGTTGGTCTGCGTATCCCGGCCCATTGTTTGGTACCGTTCGTCTACCATCACAAGTTGCGTGCAAGTATAGAAGAGATAGACATCTCCTTCTAACCAAAGGCTACCATCATTGGGGAACCTCTACATGGAACACTGCACTACCCCATAATAGAGACGGAGGCGCCTATGAACCAAAATGTAATCTATATCGGCCTTGATGTCGATGACAACCAATACCGCAGATCAGCCCTCAACCCGTGCTAACTTTGGACCAATAAAATTAGGATCGTTAACATCACCAATCCCTCTGTTTGGAGCTACAACCTACAAAGGCCATACCAACCGAATCGAGTTATGAGCACCACAGGCACTACATTCCATGTGACACTCTAGTTCTGTCGGATTTAACTCACTCCTCACATCGCCCGGAATAACCTTCGCCATTTCGCGTAGATGGTGTAAATTTTGCGGCGCCACCACCTCCCCAGCCACCAGATTCTACCCAAGTATGAGTCTCTGAGTAGACGTTTAAACTTCGAAATCCAGCGGACTTTTTGCCTCTTTCAGCGTTAGACTCGGCACCGTCTGCTAATAAATCATAGTGGTTTTCACATCGCTGTGCCCCATCAACTCCTGCACCGTGCGAATATCATAATGTGCCTGAACCAAGTGACTGGCAAAACTGTGTCTGAACGTCTGCGCGGATGCCCGTTTCATCAGCTTAGCTTTTTTCACCGCCCGTTTAATGGCTTTTTGGAGGTGAGAATCATGCAAATGATAGCGGCGATAGACATTTTCGTCGTTCACAAAAGTCAGCGTTTTGGCAGGGAAAAACCACTGCCAACTCAACTCCCTGGCGGCGTTTTTATATTTCTTTTCAATATTGTCCGGCAAAAACACCCCGGCATATCCCATGGATAAATCTTCATTATGCAAATCCGTACTTGCCATAATCGATTGCGGCAGAGGCAGGGTCCGGTCCTTTTTCCCCTTGCCGCGATGAACCGTAACCCCGCCCTACGTTCAAATTGAAATCCTGTAACGTAACCGGTCATTTTAAGACGTCATTATCACCCAGCCACTCAGACGATATATTTCTCCACACCAACCACACCGGAGAAATCTCATGCCAACAACCCAACGAACCACAGCTGTTAACCCCAAACGACGCAAGCCTCCCAAGATATTGAACAAAAGCGAGTGGGCGCAGCTGATCTCTGATTATGAAGCTGGACAGCTTAGCCAGCAGGTGTTTTGTCAGAAGCATCATATTTCGGTGAGTAGCCTTCATAAGTGGCGTAAACGTCTAAAGAATCCAGCTGAAAACATAGTAACCTCGCCAGGCTCCTTTATTGAAGTGGCCCTCCCTTCTGAAGTGCTCAATCAATCAGCTCCAGCCGCACCGGCCACATCCCCTCATAATGATTGGCAGGTTGAATGAGACTTAGGCAGGGGTGTTGTGCTGCGCCTGAGGGGACTCTGATGTTTTTTCCTGAATCTCAGGTCAAAATCTGGCTCTGTTCCAAACCCACTGATATGCGCAAGTCATTTGACGGCCTTGCGGCACTAGCAAAAAACCAAATGCATGAGGATCCACTCAGCGGCCATCTCTTTGTCTTTATCAACAGGCGCAAAACCCATGTCAAGATTCTCTATTTTGATCGCAGTGGCTATTGCCTGTGGATGAAGCGTTTAGAGCAAGGTCGATTTAATTACGATAGCAAAAACAGGGCTAAAAATAACGAGCTATTGAATGCGCAGTTGCGTGAAATAATTGCCGAGCAAGCTGAGAAAATCCAATCATTGGAGCAGCAGTTGAGTTGGTTTAAACGTCAGATCTTTGGCGAGAAATCCACCCAGCGCATTCAGACAACGCCCGCACCTGCGAATGTACTGGACAAAAGCTTTGCCGATGTTAGCTTTCTGGTAGGACTGATCAAAGCGGGACGAAAAAAGAAGGGTAAAATGAACAAAGCCTACTTCTGGCCCATCTATGGTGAGCAAGATGAAATATGCTTCACCTTCTCGAAGTAGAGGGGTATGCAGCACATCTTCGATCAACTCGGTGACTTTGAAGGCACCCTATTGACCGATGGTTATAGTGCCTATGAAAAATATCGCAGCCACTGCACAACCTTAGTACTGGCGCAGTGCTGGGCACATAGTCGGCGGTACTTTGAACAGGCCCAAGAGAAATTTGAATATCGCCTAAAAAATAGCAAGCCCATTGTTGATGCGATTTTTAGCTGGTGTTTCGAACAACGCCAACGCATCGATCTGGTGAAAACCAACAAGCTCTCAGTTGCACTCAACTATGTCATGAAGCGAGAGTACGAGCTGAAGATCTTTCTGAGCGATCCAGAGGTGCCGATAGACACCAACCACTTAGAACGCGCACTGCGTGCTATCCCGATGGGACGTAAGAACAGGCTCTTTTGCTGGACAGAATGTGGCGCTCAACAGGTGGGTATTATCCAGAGCCTTTTGATGACTTGTAAACTGCATGGTGTAAATCCTTATGAATATCTTGTTGATGTATTGCAGCGTATAGAGACTCACCCCGCTTCAAGGGCCATTGAACTGATCCCAAGGGTATGGAAAGAGACATTTGCAGATAATCCATTGAGATCGGATTTAGCGGCAAAAAGGCTGACGTCTTAAAATGACCGGTTACAGCTCAATCAGTCTCTTTTGAATCCATTCACGTCTATGTTCAAAGCCTTTACCGGTAAATTTATCATTACCACATAGAAAGGCGCGCCTGACGCATCGTGAGACGCGGTGATAGTAGGGTGTAGCTTCAAGAGAGATGAGCGTTTTCCGTGGCTTTGGCATGATATCACTCCTTGATACCTGATGAGTTTATTGATGTTCTTGATTAGGTTGCCAGATAGTCTGTTTTGATGCAATGTAAGCAAGAGAATTCGGCTTATTTCTTTCATTCTGCCTAACTATTTGATGTTTGCTGGTTTTGAATAGCTACTGGTGTGTGGCGTAAAGGCTGGTGAAGTGGATTAAAGATGATATCCAGTGAACAAAGGCACTGTTGGATAGTAGATTTCTTCTCGTGAAAGAAATCGCGTAATCATGTGGTTCCATAGCAGTAAGCTGAAACTGGTGTTTATCAAAAACTTATCCAGACAATGTACAGAGGACTTTCACCCCATAAGATCATGCCCATGCCGGGCACACACAATCGCATGCAGTGGAGCAACCTACGTTCTGCCATTTTTATGGTATGTCGCTTCGCTCCTTTGTACCATAAAAATAGCTCCACTACAGCTGCCCACTGATGCGGGCGTTAGAAATCTCTATCGCTGAAATGGATCGGAAGCAATAGGGAGTCGCTACAGACGATCCATAACCATTTGTAGGAGATAACAATGTCTGAATTCACAGTTCACTTGCCGGTTGCAACCGTAACAAACCCTATCTTGCTTTGGCTTTTCGAGCATGGATGGGAAGATTTATCATGGGGAAAGATGCCAATTAATCAAGCAGCGCTAGGTTTGGTATTGCATGACTTAAGCACCAAAGTAGCTGATCGCGCCTTGCAAGAACAAATTCAAGGCATCGCTACAAAATTGGTATCCGAAAATGCCCAGAGAGTAGTCAAATAGAAGATTTCGACGATTCTAACTTTGCAGTCGAGCGGACCTGCGCAAAAAGCCGCGCAGTCCGCTCACTTCTATACGTTCTGTTATGAATAAAGAGGTTATCGCTGTTGATGGAAAAACTTTGCGTCGTTCTCATGATGGTGACCACAAGACAGCTATTCATATGGTTAGTGCTTGGGCAACGGAAAGTAATATCGTGCTGGGGCAGGTAAAAACAGCGGAAAAATCGAATGAAATCACAGCGATACCTGAATTATTAAAGGCATTAGCTTTGAAAAAATCCCTCGTGACAATCGATGCCATGGGGTGTCAGAAAAGCATAGCGGAAGCTATTGTTGATAAGGAAGGCGACTACTTGCTGGCTGTGAAAGACAACCAGCCAAAATTGAAAGAGGCCATCGTAGCTAGCCTGTCGCATCGAAAGCCAAAGAACTATGTCAATCCACTCATAGATTTTCATGAGGAATCTGAAAAAATAGAGACAGAAAAGAAACGCGCCGCTGTTGGACAACCACCTCCTTAAGTAAGCTGTATAGGGTGGAGGATTGGAAGGGACTGAGTCAAATCGAACTGGTTGAATCGGAAAGAACGATTCAAGGAAAAACATCAATAGAGCAACGCTATTATATTTGTAGCGCGACACTGAGTGCCCAAGAATTACTGCAATCTAGCCGTAATCACTGGGGCATAGAAAACAAGTTGCACTGGGTACTAGATATGGCATTTCGAGAGGACGAATGCCGCGTCCGAAAAGGATATGGCTCAGAAAATTT
>JARRQF010000157.1:0-8440 GCA_037382065.1 Candidatus Thiodiazotropha sp.
CCATAACCATCGAAGCTATTTTCTTTAAAATCAGATACCTGCTATTAGAATGGAGCGGTCAACTGATTTTTTTAGGTTCAACCCATCAACACAGAAACTCCAACCTCATTCCAACGCTCACCACCCACTGGGGGCTTCCCACAGCTATTCCATAACTCAGCGGTTTGCTCAGGGGTAACACAATTAATCTGTAATTCAACGGCTTCCCGCCTCAAAGCAGCAATATAGCGGTTCTTTCCAACCCGGTCGATCAGGTCATGATAGTCGAATTCTTGGGCAAATTCACTCGATAACATGTCAATGACATCATCAACATGACACTCTTCAATCAGCTCTATGGCACGTAACTCCACAGCACTCTTCTCTGCTTTGATACGTTGTTGTTCCTCCCAGATCAACTCTCCCCTGCGAAACAGATCCTCATTCCAATTTTCAATAGCATCCCTAACAGGCACAGAGGAGAGGTGTGGAAAATCTTTTGTCAGCTTCTTGAGCTGATCCACCGCTTCTCGTGCCACAACAAGGAACTCACATTTATCGCTATCACTATCGCTCATAAGAATTCTACTTTTTGCTACATGGCAGTTATCGGCATATCCAGAGAATCCTTTATTATCCCTAAATCAATCCTTATACTGGCGCACCAATCAAACACCAACCAAAGACCGTTACTTTTACAATGTATACCGTTACTAAAGAAATCCACTTCTGCTATGGCCATCGCCTACTGGACCACCAGGGCAAATGCCGCCACCTGCATGGCCACAATGCAACCGCAGTGATCCAACTAGAATCTGATCAACTCGATAAACTGGGAATGGTGTGTGATTTTTCAGAGATTGGAAGCTATGTCAGGCAGTGGATTAGCCAGACCCTAGACCATAATATGCTACTGCATAGAGATGACCCGGTTCTGCCACTGCTACAGGAAGCGGGGGAATCTGTCTATGTCATGCAGAATAACCCCACTGCTGAGAACATCGCCCGCTTGATTTATGAGTATGTTGAGGCAGGAGGATTTCCCGTTGTAGAGGTCGCAATCCACGAAACTAACAGTGCTTTCGCCAGCTACCGGAAAGTCTGACCAGATAGCCGGCTTGCCAGTGAGCAGACCCGCTTGACAGCGGCCCTGCTCACAATCTGGAAGATTAACTGAGTTCGTTATAACCGCGCTCTTCATGCAGAGCAATATCGAGACCTTGTGCTTCCTGCTCTTTGCCAACTCTCAGACCAATAAAAGCATCAAGCAGCTTCAAGATCACATAAGTAACAACAGCAGAAAAAACCAGAGTGGCCGCCACACCAACAAATTGCACCCAAAACTGCTCTCCCATGGATTCATTGACTTCCGCGAAACCATATCCTGAAAAGATGCCCAGAGAGGTGGAAGAAAAGATACCGGCCAGCAGGGTACCCAAGATGCCACCCACCCCATGAACAGGAAATACATCAAGTGAGTCGTCGATCTTCAGTACCTGCTTCAGGTAGTTGGTTGCCGAAAAACAGACCATCCCCGCAAGCAAACCAATCAACAACGCACCTGCCGGGCTAACAAACCCCGAAGCAGGGGTAATGGTACCCAAACCAGCAACCATGCCAGTAACGGCACCCAAAGCGCTGGGTTTACCAAATTTAATCCATTCACGGACCAACCAGGTCATTGCCCCAGTAGCCGCCGATATATGCGTCACCAGCATTGCCATGGAAGCACTGCCATCTGCTGCCAGTGCACTACCGCCATTGAAGCCGAACCAACCGACCCATAGCATTCCAGCACCTGAAAGGGTCATCGTCATGTTATGAGGCATCATTGAGGCTGTACCAAACCCCTGTCTGGGGCCCATCACCACAGCAGCGACTAGTGCAGCAATACCAGCCGTGATATGCACCACGGTGCCTCCGGCAAAGTCGTACAGCCCCATTTTATTTAACCAACCACCGCCCCATACCCAGTGAGTCACGGGCACATAGACCAACATTAGCCAGATAGCACTAAACAGCAACATTGAGGAAAAACGCATTCGCTCTGCGAAACCACCAACTATCAAAGCCGGGGTAATAATGGCAAAAGTCATCTGAAATAGCATGAACAGAGACTCAGGAATATCTCCGAATAACGTTCCCTTGCCAATACCAGACATCAACACCTTGCTAAAATCGCCAATCCAGGCATTCCCCTCACCAAATGCCAAACTATATCCAGCTACCAACCATAAAATTGACACCAGCCCAGCAATAGCAAAACACTGCATCAATACAGAGAGCACATTTTTAGTTCTCACTAGGCCGCCATAAAACATGGCCAGCCCTGGCAACGTCATCAATAAAACTAATGCTGTGGAAGCCATAATCCAGGCTGTATTTGCGCTATTCATAAATACTCCCCACCAAGAAACATCACCACCCTCCAATTAAACTCAATAATATCAATATATTACAATAACATACAGACAAAATAGCAGCTCAAGTTCCATACTGCTCAGCCGATATTCATTTTTAAGATAAGAGATTGAACAGTATATGAAACAGATTGTCGAAAAAAACTTGATGTATAAGTAAATGTTAATATAATGTAAATGGCTAATGATGCCCCAGCTTGCTACCACGGCAAATATTATGGACAACACCCACCAAAACCAGAGATTGACAAAACCGCTGACTGAAAGGGAAACTCCATTTAGAATCAGCAGTGTCGAGCAACTACCTATCCTTGCTCAAGATGAGTCATGTCGCATCATCAAGCAATATTTTGACTATGTAGAATCGGCTCTGACTCAAAAAGACAGAGCCATTGATATCGATAAACTTCGTGAGATGTTGAACGAGCTCTCGGGCTTTATTCGATCAGGTAAAAGTCAAATAAAAGCCGAAGGTTATCTCCGCATGCTCAAACGCCTGACTCATATTTACGCTCTGGGCGTCCGAGCACAGGATGACCGAGCCTTCACTAGCACAGCAGTCAATTTTGCCGATATCCTGAAAGCTGCCAGCCAGACCGACACTGGCTACGACTACAGTGAATCAGTTGGGCTGCTACTCTACTACATGAATAAATTATTTAGTTATAGAGAAGAAGGCTGGATTAAAGTGTTTGAATACCTGCTCTCCATGCCAGACTCAATCCAAGTCATGCAGATGCTCAAGGTACAGCACCTTCAGGAGATTCAGAACTGGATTGAAGAGGGAGTAGACAATCTTTTTGCAATCTGGGATGAGCAGTTAGAAGTCATTGAAAAGCTCAATAGCGAAATTAGCGATCTCGACAAAGTGATTTCAGAAAGAAACAGCGTATTGCTCAATAGAACTGCCATCCTGACATCCTCTGTTGTTTCACTGTCACTGAGACGCGAAAAACAGTCCATTGAGGCTCTCTATGCCGAAAAAGAAAGGGCTATTGAAGAGCTGGGTATAAAAACCGAATTAGCAAGCCTGCTGGAGTGCAATATCAAAGAGTTTACCGACCGGCTTACTGAAATCAGGCGTGCCACCTTGATACAGCTAGTCTGGGACAACCCTGATAAAGATTAAGGTTTAAGAGATTTAGAATAGAAAAAAGCCTGACACTGTCGGGCTTTTTTGCATATTGGGTGGTTATTAGCCTTACTTTGCATAGTATTCTCAATATCCGAGTCCCATCAAAAGAAAACTCATCTTAACCGTTATTGTTATTATTATTGTTATTGCTACTGGATCCACCCTTACGACTAGAACGCCTTCGCCTTTTGGAACCATCACCTTTCATTTGTATTTCAAAACCTTCAATGTATGCGAATGGATTCACTTCCTCAATGGTAGTGCCATCAAACTTTACAATTCGATCATTTTCAATAGGCACCATGATTGATGAAAATTGCTTTCCATCTACCATTAATAGTAACTGCCCTCGATCATAGATTACTTCCTTTTGCTCCCGAGTCTTTTTTATTGAATAAAATGAGCATATCTCTTCATAGACTTCCTGACACGAATAAATATTCAGAAAATGCATAAATGAATGAACTTTATTTTTTAAAGTATTAGCTTCCATTGAAACTCCATAACGTCAACTTTAATCAAATGAATATTACTATAATAGCCTTTAAACCCAATAATATTCAATATTTTGAAACGGCAAATTAATTGTTTGGATATGATAAAACGCATTAGCCTGATGTTTTTCATAATGGTATTTTCGTAAATAATGCGTCGTGACGAACAAATTATTAAGCACACCTGGCAAATATGATACCGATAACAACTTAAAGAGTTGCGTTACATCGTAGCTTAACATTTCATTACCAAAATACTGATTACTTTTTAAATGCCGACTAAAAACTTCAAAATTATAGAGATGCTCCTGTTTTGTACGCTGCTCATCACCATAAATAACGGTTGTGTCGCGCAAAAATTGAAGGTGCAATGTATTGCGAATGGGATCATCACAGGCAGCATTAAAAAATTTACGAGTGACATGTATTTCAATGCGATCAGTATCAGACAAGGTAATGATTTTACGTGAAACCTTAGTAATTTGAGACTGCAAACTCAGCCGCTCACCGTTAACCGTCATAATGACGCTATCAGCAGAAAATATTTGCTGTAAGGCAGAATCTTTTTCAATTATCTGCTGAAGGGCATTACCGGAATGATGTAAATCATTCGGCAAAACGACATCGTTCTGATTTGCTTGTAAATCCGTCAATATAAGCTGCGGATGCATATCAACAATATAATTATTTAATTCTTCCTTTTTGCTCTCGACAGAAGCAGCAGGATAAAGATCAGGATACTCCTGATATATCTCTTTTTGCAAAGCACAAGTATAAGATTTAGCCTGTCCCTCTTCATGCTTAACATAGGGACAGCCCGTATTACACAAGGACAAATACTCACAACTTTTACAGTCATCGTGCATACCCAAAGAACGATGCACACTCACAATTTTCTGTTCAGCATTTTGCATTATGTCTGCAATAGGATCAGCATATATATTCCCATAATGAAACGCTTCAGATGTCTGCCCTCTAACACAGGAAAACATATTTCCATCGCTTTGCAAAAGAAAGAATTTCTCTCCACAGTTAAACGAATTAGCACAGTAATCCGGTGTAAATTCTTCAAACCAATGCTTACGGAACCCCCACTCTAACTCAGTCCCACTAAACTCTTTTTTTAAGCGTCGATAAAAATCAACCTGCCTACTACCACTCACTGCTTTCGTATTAAGATTATCATCCACCTTAAATTTCTGTTGATTGGATGCTGACTCAAACCCAAACATGAAGTTAAAATGATTCATATCAAAACCAGTTACTTTATGTAACATCCAGATATCATCAATAATTTCATCAACCCGATCTAGATGCTCACCGTAAAGCACGGCTGACATTTTCTTATGGTATGAATATCTTGTTAGTAACTCAATATTACTTAAGGTTTTACGAAGCGTCGATTCTCCTCGCTTACTAACTCTATATTTAGCATGTAACGAAAGAGGAAGATCGACACTCGCACTGATAGAAACCTGATGAGCATTAAACAGATCATAATGCTTGTCAAAATTATACAGGTTGGTTTTGATATGTGGTGATGTCTTATTAAAATTATTTCTACTCAACACGTTTTGGTGCCGCACATAATGATCCTTTATTAAATCAAAAAGATCACTTAACAACTGACCAGGAAGCGTCGTTACCTCACCACCATGCAGCGAAATATTAAAAGGAATAACACCTTCTTTAGAAAACTTATCTATGGCTATTTTTAATGTTGATATAGCCCGTCCATAATCTTTTTTAAGCAACTTTTCATCTGTCTGACTCCCCAAATAACAGTACGTACATCCAAGATTACAATAGATCGTAGGGACATAGAGCAAATGAATTAATTTTTCTGAGTGCTGCATGACAGCCTCTTTACCAAAGATTTATTTTCCTGGCATACCAGGTGATAAGATTCTTGAGTAAGCGTGAAAATATGGAGATCCCAGAATTGGCGCCCCCACAATTGATGCTTTGCCAAACAACCCTCTTTTACGAATTTAGTTTTTTCCAGCAACTTAATTACCTGGTAATTATAGCCGAACACTTCCGCATAAAGTTTCCTATAATGCTGATCAATAAAAAGATAGGATAAAAACAGATAGCTTGCTCTAAGACTGACTATTGAATTCATATAGGGCTTATCAATACAAATACAGATATAGGCTATCGCACTATCTTCTATCGCACCATAGCAATATGCAAAACCAATAATAGCTTTATCCCTACGCCTCTCTACCACAAAATAATGATCCCAACGATAGTCTAAACGCCTTTCCAACTTTTGCTTAAATTTGCTGAAAGAAACATTTTCAGAATTTGGATCTAGCAAGTATTGAATCTCTGAATTTGTATTTATCCTATAGAGCGAAGGAGCATCTTGCTCTTCATAGAATCTCAGCAAGAGATCGTTAGTTCGAGTATAAGCATTACCTGATTTATTCATATTTTATTGGTATACGACGCAGTCTACTACCACCTGTAATTTTAAATATTTTGCGGGGATTGCATTACCCATAATTTTCGACAATATATAATATAGAATAAACACAACACCTACCCATATCAAGGCAGAAATCCAGGATTAATGGCTAAAACGTATAAGAACTTGCGCTCTTTTGTGCTCAAAATCTATTTGCAAATATTCGCTGCATGCTTTTACAACGCCCTCCCTTGCGGAAGAGGGACAGGGTGAGGGCAATATAAAATAGCGTAAGCGCAGCTTACATCACGATCATGAAATGTGTCATGCGAATGCTTGGCGCTTTCTGAGATTGAGTGGGTTTCTCGACGAGTCCCATAAGATCAACGTAGTGCGATTGCCCTGCTTTTTGCCTAGACTTCGTTATCGGATTTAATTGCCTACCGTGTGCGCATAGACTCGATCAGACGCCACATACCTTCCATTAGCAGTCTAAGCTGCTGTACATCAGCTTCGCTGTAATCCTCCTCTTTGTTTCCAACACCAGCAACCAACACGATTTTATCGTCGACGATCACTGGCAGATTCATGTGGCGAATTAGTTTCACATCTCCTTCTGGTACGCCCTTCTTCAAAGGGTTAGGTGCAACGTAGTCATTGGTGATAATCGGGCGGCGTTGGCGTATGGCTTCGTCCCACAAGCCCGAGCCTTCTAAAGAAAATATCTGCGGCATGCCTTGAACATTGCACTCCGCCATGGCCCCTGAGGACCAGCATTGGATGTTCAGGGTGGTTTCGTCTTCATTCATTAATCCCAGATAACCCAACTTGCTGCGGGTCAATCGGATCGCTGCCTCGTAGGTGAAGCGCATAAGTTCATCCTGACTGGTATCACTCATCTGATACAACTGCAGCAGGGTCGCCATGCGCTCTGCACTGAGCTTCAGCATCTCCTCCGCTTTTCTCTGGGTTGTAATATCGACAATGATGCCATCCTGACAGAGCAATTTACCATCGGGTGTGAAGACGCCCAAGCCCTGATTATACACCCAACACAGGCTGCCATCGGCTGTCACCAGTCGAAAATCTATCTCAAAGCGACCTTTACTTGCCAAAGCAGTTGTTACTGTACTGATAACCCTTTTACGATCTTGTGGATGAATAATGCTAGCAAAGGAGCGTACTTGGTTGTGCAGAAAGTCTTCGCTAGAATACCCAGTAATCGTTGTGATAGCTGCGCTGATGAATTCCATGGTCCAGAGTTCATCGTTAGCGCAGCGGTAGATGGCCCCCGGGCTATTGAAGACAATGTTACCCAATCGCTGTCGGCTTTCACGCAACGCCTCCTCTAACTCTTGACGCCGGGTGACCTCCTCCCCAAGCCGTTTGTTGGCGATACGCAGTTTAAGGGTACGAGCACTGACCTCCTGTTCCAGTCCTTCGGTGAGTGCTCGCAGGCGCAGATGGATACCGACACGGGCCAATAGCTCTTCAGACTGAAAAGGCTTGGTGATATAGTCCACGCCGCCCGCCTGAAAGCCTTTCACCTTGTCATTTTCATCTTCCAAAGCACTAAGAAAAATAACCGGGATCGGTCGTGTACTATCATTAGCTTTTAATTGTTGGCAAACTTCATAGCCATCCAATCCTGGCATCTTAATATCCAGCAAAATGAGATCGGGCAGTCTCGATTTGACAAATTCCATTGCCAACTTGCCATTGATGGCGGGATAGACGGTGTAGCCCTTCTCAGTCAATAGATCCATCAATAGTTGAAGATTGGAGGCGTTATTATCAACAACCAATATCTTTTTGTATTGTGAAGGATTCATTAGTTTTTCACTAGATCATGCTTCTCTGCTTTTGTTATCTTGCTATTCCTAGTGTGGTGCTTCATACAAATTGACGATGATAGCGTGACGCTAAGCGGTTAGCCGCGTGCCGCCGGGAATGGCTTCTCCCTTTCCAAGGCGCGCAACAACGCGGATGACCGCTTAGC